>CAZPZK010000192.1:0-6057 GCA_964591095.1 uncultured Moraxellaceae bacterium
CCACCTGGAAGAACAATGGCGTGACCAGGGCGAAAATCTGCAGCACGAAGGAGACCAGCAGCACTTCGCCGAGCAGCTTGCGGTACTTGACGACGGCCGGGATGAACCAGCTGAAGTCGAATTTGGCCAGTTCCCCGGCCAGCGAGGCGCGGGAGGTGAACAGGATCATTTCCGTGGTCCAGCGGGCGACGAGATCGTCGCGGGAAATGATTTCCGGCCGCTCGACCCGCGGATCATGGATCAGGAATTTGTCGCCTTCGGTCTTGGCGATGATGAAATAGCTGCCATCCTTGTCCCGCGCCATCGCGGGAAGCGGCGTGCTGGCCAGGCGCTCGATCTGCGTCTTGACCGGCTTGCAGACCAGGCCGAGCTTTTTACCGGCGAGCAGGATTTCCTGGTTGCCGAATGGTTTGCCCGGTTGCCGGAATTCGTGGGCGATCTGTTCGCCATCCACCGCCAGAGAGTGAAAGCGCGCCAGCATGATCAGGCAAGTCAGGCCGGTATCCCGTTGGGGTTTGGGGGCGGCGGGATGGGCGACGGGCTGGGAAGGGGCTTCAGATTGCTGCTGCGTCATTGTGGTCTTGGTTCCCTGGACAAATAAAACGCCTGCCTGTGGCAGGCGTCGGTTAGGGTAATGACTCCCCGGCAATCCTGCAAGATTGCCGGGAGGTATTTACACCCAGTTGGCGGCCAGCACCGGTTGCAGGATTTTCTGGTACTCCGTCGAGAGACTGGTGGTTCCCGCAGGCGGCGGCGTCAGTGTGGACATGGCGGTAACCAGGTTTTCCACGGCGGCGGCGGACAGCACTTCCCCGCGCGCGTTGCGGATCTGTTCGACACCACCGCGACCGGTATACCAACCCTGGACCAGCAGGCGGTCGCCGGTGCCGATCAGGCTCACTTCCAGGTCGCTGCCGACCTGGCGGAACCAGATCTGACCGGCGCGCCCACCGATCTGCAGGGTATCGAAACCGTTAGCCATGCCCGCTTCTTCGGTGAGCCTGTCCTGGCCGCTGCCGCCGCGCAGGACATAGGTGTCATCCCCGGCGCCGCCGATCAGCAGATCGTTGCCGCCGCCGCCATCCAGCGTGTTGCCCAGGCTGTTGCCGGTGAGACGGTTGTCCAGCGCGTTGCCGGTGGCGGTCAACGCGGTGGAGCCTTCGAGCAGATAGAGTCGCTCCACGTTGGCGGCCAGCGTGCAGCTGACCGTGCTGTAGACGTAATCGTCCCCGGCGTCGACGGCTTCCACCACCTGATCCCAGCGGTGATCAACGTAATAGCGGTCGTTGCCGTCCAGGCCCGCCATGAGATCGGCGCCGAGACCTCCGTCTAGCCGATTGCCCAACGCGTTGCCGGTCAGGGCATTGCCCAGGCTGTTGCCGGTGCCTGTCAGCGCGCCTTCCAGCAGGATCAATTTTTCGAGTTGATCACCCAGGGTATAGCTGATGTGACTCAGCACGGTGTCGATGCCCTGGCCGGCCAGTTCCCGCACGGTGTCCCCCGTCTGGTCAATGACAAATCGGTCATCTCCCTGTCCTCCGGTCAGGATGTCCGCACCGGTACCGCCATCCAGGAGGTCATTGCCGCTGCCGCCATCGAGCCAGTCGTTGCCCGCCATGCCGGAAACGGTATCCGCGCCGCCGCCCGCTTCGATGCGGTCCGCCGTTGCATAACCGGTCAGGGTCTGGTCACTGCCATTGCCGCGCAAGACCTGGTTGCGAATGTCCGTCAAGGTCAGCACCACGCCATCGTCAAAGCCGATTTCCTCCAGCCGCTGGTCACTGAGGCCGTCGTCACGGAAGTAACCGAGCACGGTGACGCGGTCATCGCTGCCGCTGATGGCGAGCAGGAGATCGTCACCCTCGCGGCGGTACTCCAGGTCTTCCGGATGCAAGCGCGAGCCGAAATGCAGTTGGTCACGCTTGCCGATACCGGCATCGCGGTTGTCCAGCGTGTCCTGGCCATCACCGGGATTGAAAAGATAAAGATCGGAGCCGGCGCCGCCTTCCAGCCAGTCCTGTCCGCGATCGCCGTCGATCAGGTCATCGCCCCCCTGCCCGTACAACGCGTCATTGCCCTGGCTGCCGGTGAGATAACCGGCCTGGTCATCATCCCTGACGGTCAGCCCGATCCGGTTGATGTGCGCCAGGAACTCCTCCGAGGTCCAGACGTCGCCATTGGCAAATTCCAGGGAAATGCTGTAGTTGAGGGGCAGCCGGGGCAGGGAGCCGATCGGGCTGTCATCCAGGCCGGTCAGGGTGAGCGAGTCCGCTCCGTCGTGCAGCAGCAGGCTGATGCTGTTGCCGTCGATCCGCAGGCCCAAATCATTGATGGTGATGCCTTCCTTCAGTCGGATCACGGTATGGAGCGGGAAGAAGTCCAGCAAGGTGCGATCGACCTCGATGCAGTCGTGCCCCGAGCCGTGGCCGAAAACCAGCGTGTCCTCGCCCACTTCGATGCGGTAGCGGTCATTTCCCGCCTGGCCGTCCAGCAGGTTTTCACCCCAGCCGCCCAGGAGGATGTCGTCGCCGTCGCCGCCCAACAGCGTGTCGTTGCCGATGTCCCCAGTCAGGATGTCGTTGCCGCCGAGGCCGTTGAGCGTGTCATCGCCGTCGCCGCCGGAGATCCGGTTGTCCTGCGCGTCGCCGTTCACGACCTCTCCGGCGTCGCCGGTCAGGCCCATCCGTTGCAGGATGTCCTGCAGGGCGAGGCGGCTGCCGTCATTGAAGGCGATGCCGAGCCGGGCGGAAGGAAACAAGCTGAAGTAATCTTCAACGCGGAAGCTGTCCGGCCGGTTTCGGATGCCGATGACCAGGTCGTTGATGGACCGGTCGAAGCTCAGGTCGGCCGCGGTCAGCCCGCCGGTGACCAGCAGGGTGTCCTGTTCGTTGACGTCCCAGGCGGTCGGGAAGGGGCGTCCCTTCAAGGTATCCTGGCCCGAACCGGCGGCAAAGACATAGGTGTCCGAACCGGCGTCATCCTCCAGGATATCGTTGCCGCGCCCGCCATCCAGCCGGTCATCGCCGTCACCGCCCCGCAGCGTGTCGTTGCCATCGCCGCCCGCCAGGCTGTCATCGCCGCTGCCGCCGTCCAGTGTGTCATGGCCGGCGTCGCCGCGCAGCCGGTCGTTGCCGTCCTGGCCGTAAAGCTGGTCGTTGCCATCGCCGCCCGCCAGCGAGTTGGCCGTGGCGTCCCCCTGGATTTCCTGATCGCGGGCATCGGCGACGCGGGTGGCGAGCGTGAGCTCGGCCGGGCTCCATTCCGCGCCCTCGGCAAAGCGGATGGTGAACCGGGAGTCGGGCAGGAAGTAGTTGACGACGGTCAGCCGGTCCGTCGTGCCGGCAATCTCCAGGATCAGGTTATTGCCGGCGCGGGAGGTGAGCACCTCGGCGGGCAGGGTGTCCGGCAGAAACTCGATCAGTGAACCCTCGTCGGTGCCGGCGTCCTGGATTTCGTCCTGGCCATAGCCCCGTCCGAAGCGGTAGCGGTCCATGCCAAGGTCGCCGAAGAGACGGTCATTGCCGGCACCGCCATCCATCGTGTCATCGCCGTTGCCACCGGCGAGGACGTCGTTGCCGCCCAGTCCGGACAGCAGGTCATCGCCGTCACCGCCGCGCAGGTACTGATCGCGGTTGTCCGGCCGGGCGGCAAGCGCCGCGAGCTGTTCGCCGCTCCAGGACTCGCCGCTGGCGAAAACCACTGTCGTGGCGCCGGGCAGCAGGTGGAAATTGCTGACGGTCAATTGGTCGTCGCTATCGACAAAGCCGATGATCAGGTCTTCGCCGTCGCGCCGGACATAGAGGTTCTCCGGACGGACGTCCGGTGACAGCCGGATATGGTTCGACGCGGAGGGCGCGGTGGCTCCGTAGAGCGTATCGTGTCCCTGTCCCTTGCCGAAGGCGATGCTGTTGACGCCCGCGCCGCCAAACAGCCGGTCGTCGCCAGCGCCGCCCTTGAGGAAGTCGTTGCCGTCGCCGCCATCAATCCAGTCATTGCCGTTGCCGCCGTAGAGCATGTCCTGGCCGCCGCCGCCAAACATCTGGTCGTCGCCATCCAGTCCGAACAGGCGGTCGTTGCCGGCGGTTCCCTGCAAGGTTTGCGCCTCGGCGTTGCCGAGGCGGCTGAGCGCTTCCAGGTCAGCGCGCGTCCAGCGCCGGCCATCGGCAAACACCACGCCGTCGAGGTTGCGGGCGGTATCCAGGAAGAAGCCTTCCACCGTGATCCGGTCGACGCTGTCGCGGACGGAGAGCACCAGATTGTCCAGCTGGCGGGAAACGAGAATGTCCTCGGGGCCAAGGTCATCGGCCAGTTTCAGGATATCCACGGCGGCGGAGTCGGCGCTGTCGTTGGCGATCCAGTCGAGGCCATGCCCGCGGGCAAAAAGATAGGTATCCGCGCCGAGGCCGCCGACCAGTTTGTCGTCGCCGGCGTCGCCGCTGAGCGTATCGTCACCTGCGCCGCCGAGCAGCAGGTCATCGCCGCGACCGCCGCGCAGGCGGTCGTTGCCTTCCAGCCCCATCAGGATGTCATGGCCGCCGAGGCCGTCCAGCGTGTCGCCGTCGGCGCCGCCAGACAGGGTCTGCGAAAGGTCGGAACCGAGCGTGGCTTTTTGCAGGATCTGGTCGAGGGTCCAGACGGTGCCATCGGCAAAGCGGATGTCGCGGATGAGGGCGCTGTCCGCTTGAAACAGACCGTAAACGCCCTGGATGGTCAGTTGATCGTCGGTGCCGCGAATGGCCAGCACCAGATCGTAGCCCGGACCGTTCAGGGAGGCCGAGCGGTACAGCAGCACATCGTCAGGATTTACGCCTTCCTTGAGGATGACGCTGTCATCCCGGTTATCGATGCCGATGACGACCGGGGGCAGCCAGGGGGAAAAATCACCGATGCCGGAGAACAGGGACGTGCTACCGAGGATGTCCTGTCCGTCGCCGCGTCCAAAATGGTAGCTGTCGGCGCCACCGCCGCCATTCAGGAGGTCATTGCCTTCGCCGCCATCGAGGCTGTCGTTGCCGAGGCCACCGATCAGCGTGTCCTGGCCGCCCATCCCGGACAGCTGGTCGTCGCCATCGCCGCCAACCAGCACCTGGTTGAGTTCATGCCCGTCCAGGACGTGCGCGGCAATGGCGGCGGTATCCCACTCGCTGCCGTCGGCAAAGCGGATGGCCCGCAGTGCAAAGCTGTCGCTGCTGAAATACTGGTTGACGGTCAGGGTATCCTGACGGCCCGCCACGTGCACGATCAGGTGGAAATCGCTGCGCACCAGCCGGATATCCACCGGATTGAGGTCCTTCAGCCAGAGGGTGTCTTCGTGGTTGTCCACCACGGCGCCCAGGGGATAACGGCCGTTATCGCCGATGAGATCACGGCCATAGCCGCGGGCGAAGACATAGGTGTCCGCTCCCAGGCCGCCGTTGAGGATGTCGTTGCCCCGCCCGCCATCCAGCAGGTCATTGCCGCCGTAACCGCGCAAATGGTCATGGCCGTCCCTGCCGTTCAGGATGTCGTCACTGTCGTAGCCCTGCAGGAACTGGTCCTGGCGATTGCCTTCCAGCACGGCCAGCCGGACCTCCGCCTCGCTGAGGCTGGAGCCGTCGGCAAAACGGATGTCGGCAAAACGGGCGTTGGCATCGCTGAAGTAGTTCTCGATGGTCAGTTGGTCGTTGCCGGACAGGGCGTAAAACACCAGGGCGTCCTGATCCCGCAGGATGCCCAGATCCGCGCGGTTGAAGTCACGGAAACGCAGCGTGTCCTCGCGGTTGTCGGCCGAGCGCTGCCAGCCGTGCCCGATACGGTCGTAACCGTCGCCCCGGCCATAGGTGTAGGTGTCGGCGCCCGCACCGGCGTCCAGCCAGTCCGAACCGCCGAGGCCGGTCAGGGTCTGGTGGCCGCCGCCGCTGAACAGGGTCTGGTTCTGGGCGTCGGGGGTATTCACCCGGGTCAGGATGTCACTGGCGGACAGCACGGTGTCGTCAGCGAAGCGGATGCTGAAGCCCACCGGGGCGTCTTCCCTGAAGTAGTCGTTGAGGGTGAGGCGGTCGCCGCTGTCGCGCAGGG
>CAZPZK010000193.1:0-6053 GCA_964591095.1 uncultured Moraxellaceae bacterium
CAGCGAACGCGACCTGCTGGACCTGCGCCAGTCCACGGAAGAGTTCTCGACCGTGCTGCAGGAAACCGCTTCGCTGCAGGAACGGATCAAGCTGTTGCAGGAAGAAATTGCCGGCCAGATCAACGAACAGAACAACCGCAGCCTGTTCGTGCTGACGGTGGTGTCGGTGCTGGTGCTGCCGATCAACATCATCTCCGGCCTGTTTGGCATGAATGTCGGCGGCATTCCGTTGGCGGACGCCCATGACGGCTTCTGGATCGTGGTCGCGCTGGTGGCGAGCCTGACGCTGGCGGCGGCGTGGTTTGCCTTTCGCGATCGCGAGTAAGTCCGGTCCTCGGGTTCTAACCGGAAGTCTCTACCGGCGCTGACTCGTCCGGCCAGGCGCTGACCACGTCCTGCATCACGCCGCGCAGCCAGCGGTTGGCCGGATCATGGTCGGCGGTGGCGTGCCAGTAGAGGTGAGCGTCCAGCGCCTGCGTCGGCAAGGGGAAGGGGTAAATGCGGTTGCCGAACTGCATGTTGGCGATGCGGGCATACTGTTCCGGCATGGTCAGCAGCAGGTCGGTGCGGCTGGCGACGCGGCTGGCGGCGAAATAATGCTGGCAGCGCAGCACGATGCGCCGCCGCCGTCCTTCCCGGTTCAGCTCGAAATCCTCCAGCCCCCAGCCCTTGCGCCGCGACGACACCAGCACATGCGCATGCGCCAGGTAGGTGTCCAGATCCAGCTCGCCGGTAATGCCCGGATGGTCCTGCCGCGCCACCACCACCAGCCGGTCGCGGGAAATCCGTTGCTGACGGATGCTTTCACCCATTGCCAGCGGCACGTCCAGCGCAAGGTCCAGCGTGCCGGCGGCCAGTTCGCCTTCCACATCACGGCGGTCGATGCGCACGCTGGCCAGCTCGATGCCGGGCGCCAGCGCCTGCAGGCGCGCCACCAGCGGCGGCAGGGCGGTGGCCTCGAAGACATCGCGCAGTCCGAGGTTGAAGGTGCGGCGGGCGGAAGCCGGGTCGAAGGCCGGTTCGTCGGCGACGCTGCGTTCCAGCAGTTGCAGGGCTTCGCGCACCGGCCCAATCAGGTTGCGGGTGTAGGGCGTCGGCTGCATCAGCGTGCCCTGACGCACGAACAGCGGGTCGTCCAGCTGCTCGCGCAGGCGGCCGAGGGCGTGGCTGACGGCGGGCTGGGTGAGGTGCAGTTTCTGGCTGGCGCGGGTGATGTTGCCTTCGCGGTAGATGGCGTCGAGGACGATGAAGAGGTTGAGGTCGAAGCGATCAATATGCACTGAATCTATAGTCCATGATGCAAACTATTCATTTGCTGGATTGTATGGCGCGCTCTACTCTCGGCACAACCCCACCGAGCCGCGAGAGCCGCCATCATGGATTTTGCCTACTCCGCCAAAGCGCAGGACTACATCGCCCGCCTGACCGCGTTCATGAATGAACACGTCTATCCCGCCGAAGAAACCTACTTCAAGAGCCTGACCCTCAGCCACGACCACACGCAGTGGCGTCAGCCCGCCATCATGGAAGACCTGAAGGCCAAGGCCAAGGAAGCCGGGCTGTGGAACCTGTTCCTGCCGAATGAGGAATACGGTGCCGGCCTCAGCAACGCCGATTACGCGCCGCTGGCCGAAATCACCGGTACCAGCTTCATCGCCCCGGAAGTGTTCAATTGCAGCGCCCCGGACACCGGTAACATGGAAGTGCTGGTGCACTACGGCAACGAGGCGCAGAAAAAAGAATGGCTGCTGCCGCTGTTGCGCGGCGAGATGCGCTCTGCCTTCTGCATGACCGAACCGGGGGTGGCCTCCAGCGACGCCACCAATATGCAGGCCACCGCCGTGATCGACGGTGACGAGGTGGTGCTGAACGGCCGTAAATGGTGGAGCACCGGCATCGGTCACCCCAACTGCAAGATCCTGATTTTCATGGGACTGACCGACCCGACCGCCGACAAGCACCGCCAGCACTCCATGGTGCTGGTGCCGCTGGACACGCCGGGCGTCAAGGTCGAGCGCATGCTCACCGTCTTCAACACCTGTGACGAGCCCTCCGGACACGGCGAAGTCAGCTTTACCAACGTGCGCGTGCCGGTGGCGAACATCATCGCCGGACCGGGTCGCGGCTTCGAAATCGCCCAAGGCCGTCTCGGGCCGGGTCGTATCCACCATTGCATGCGCGCCATCGGTGCGGCGGAGCGGGCGCTGGAACTGCTGTGCCGTCGCGCCGGCACCCGTGTCGCCTTCGGCAAGCCGCTGGCGAAGCTGGGCGGCAATCCGGACATCGTTGCCAACAGCCGCATGGCCATTGAGCAGGCCCGCCTGCTGACGCTGAAGGCGGCGTGGATGATGGATACCGTCGGCGTGAAGGGTGCGATGAGCGAGATTTCGCAGATCAAGGTGGTGGCCCCGAACGTGGCGCAGCAGGTGATCGACGCGGCCATCCAGATCCACGGCGGCGCGGGCCTCAGCGAAGACTTCCCGCTGGCCGCGCTTTACGGCTATGCTCGGGTGCTGCGGCTGGCGGACGGACCGGATGAGGTCCACCGCATGCTGATTGCCAAGCTCGAATACAAGAAACAAATGGCGAAGCTGGGACTGAAATAAGATGGAAGCCAATCTGCTCGACAAGGCCGTGGCGGTGCGCCCCGGCGAAGAACTCGATCTCGCCCGCGTGGACGCCTTCCTCAAGGCGAAGATTCCCGGTTTGTCGGGAACGCCGGAACTGGAACAGTTTCCCGGCGGCGCGTCCAACCTGACCTACCTGCTGCATTACGCCGACCGCGACCTGATTTTGCGGCGGCCGCCGTTCGGTCATCGCGCCAAGTCCGCGCACGACATGCTGCGCGAGGCGAAGATCATGGCGGCGCTGAAGCCGGTCTATCCCTATGTGCCGGACGTGCTGGCCATCTGCGATGACCCCGCCGTGATGGACGCCGATTTCTACGTGATGCAGCGCATTCCCGGCATCATCCCGCGCAGCAACCTGCCCAAGGGCATGACCCTGACGCCGGAAGAAACGCGGGCGCTGTGCCTCAGCGTCATCGACAAGCTGATTGAACTGCATCTGGTGGATTACCAGGCCGCCGGGCTGGACACGCTGGGCAAGGGCGGCGGCTATGTGAAACGCCAGATTGACGGCTGGAGCGACCGCTACCGCAAGGCGCGCACCCCGGACGTCAACGACTTCGAAACCGTGATGGCCTGGCTGCAGGCGAAAATGCCCGCGCAGGACATCGCCACGACGCTGATCCATAACGATTTCCGCTTCGACAACGTCATCCTCAACCCGGACAACCCGCAGCAAGTGATTGGCGTGCTGGACTGGGAAATGGCGACGCTGGGCGATCCGCTGATGGATCTGGGCAACACGCTGGCCTACTGGGCGCAGGCCGACGACGATGCCACCATGCAGCTGATGCGCCGCCAGCCGACGCACCTGCCGGGCATGCTGACCCGCGACGAAGTGGTGGCCTATTACGGCGAAAAGACCGGTTTCAAGGTCGATAACTTCGACTACTACACCATCTATGGCCTGTTCCGGCTGGCGGCGATCCTGCAACAGATCTATTACCGCTTCTATCACGGGCAGACCAAGAATCCGGCGTTCGCGCCGTTCGGGCAGATGGTGAATTATCTGGAAAGCCGGTGTCTGCGCCTGATGCAGGAGTCGGCACTCTAATGGGCGCCATTTATCTCGTCCGCCACGGCCAGGCCAGCTTCGGCGCGGAGAACTACGACCAGCTGTCGCCGCTGGGCATGGAGCAAACCCGCCTGCTGGGGGAATGGCAGCGCGCCTGCGAGCTGCCCTTGTCGAAGGTGGTGATCGGCCCGGCACGGCGGCATGCGCAAAGCGCAGAGCATTTCCAGTCCGGCAGCGGCAGCCGTCACGCACCGCTGCTGATTCCCGGCCTCAACGAATTCGACCACGAGCAGGTGCTGTACCGTTACCGCCCCGACCTGCGGGAAAAGGCGGCGCTGGCGGCCTATCTCTCGACCACCGCCAACCCGCGCCGCGCCTTCCAGGACTTGTTCGCGGTGGCGGTGGAACGCTGGCTGAGCGGCGAATTCGACGAGGAATATGCGGAAAGCTGGCCCAGCTTCCAGCAGCGCTGCTGGAAGGGGCTGCACCAGATCATCGAGCAGGCGGGGCCGTCGCAGGACATCTGGGTGTTCACCTCCGGCGGGCCGATCACCGCCATCGCCCAGCAACTGCTGACCATCCCCGACAGCCACATCTTCAACCTGAACTGGTCGCTGGTGAACGCGGGCGTCACCCGGCTGCTATACAGCGGCAATCGCCTTAGCCTCAGCTATCTTAATAACCACGCCCACCTGGAGCAGCATCGCCGGGCGGATCTCGTGACCTATCGCTAAAGGAATGAATCCATGAGTGCAAGCAATCCGTTTGACCTGACCGGCAAGATCGCGCTGGTCACCGGCGCCAGCCGCGGCATCGGCGAAGGCATCGCCCAGATCCTCGCCGCCAACGGCGCCCATGTCATTGTCTCCAGCCGCAAGGTCGAGGCCTGCCAGATCGTGGTGGACGGCATCAAGGCCGCCGGCGGTTCCGCCGAGGCGATGGCGCTGCACATCGGCGAAATGGACCAGATCGAGCAAGTGTTCAAGACCATCGAGCACAAGCACGGCCGCCTCGACATCCTGGTCAACAACGCCGCCACCAACCCGCATTTCGGCCCCATTGTCGATACCGACCTGTCCGCCTTCCAGAAGACGGTGGATGTGAATATCCGCGGTTATTTCTTCATGTCGGCGGCGGGCGCCAAGCTGATGGCGAAACACGGCGGCGGTGCGATCGTCAACGTCGCCTCGGTCAACGGCGTCATTCCCGGCATGTACCAGGGCATCTATTCCATTACCAAGGCTGCCGTCATTTCCATGACGCAGTGCTTCGCGAAGGAGTGCGCGGGCATGGGCGTGCGGGTCAATGCCTTGCTGCCCGGCTTCACCGACACCAAGTTCGCCTCGGCGCTGGTGAAGAACCCGGTGATCGTGGAAAAGGTGCTGGAGCACGTCCCCATGCGCCGCATTGCCGAACCCGAGGAAATGGCCGGATCGGTGCTGTATCTGGTGTCGCCGGCGGGGAGTTACACCACCGGCGTGGCGCTGAATGTGGATGGCGGCTACCTGATCGGTTGAGGCCAAAACCGGGGAGATTCCGTGCAAAATTTACAAGGCAAAACCGCCGTCATCACCGGCGCCGCCGAAGGCATCGGCCAGGCCATCGCCAGCCGCGCTGCCGCCGAGGGCATGAACCTGGTCCTCGCCGATATCAACGCCGACAAGCTGCAGGCGACCGTTGCCGAATTCGCGGCCCGGGGCGTGCCGGTCATCGGCCACCGTCTTGATGTCAGCGATGCCGCGCAGGTGGACGCGCTGGCCGACGCCGCTTTCGCCCGTTTCGGCAACGTGCACCTGCTGGTCAACAACGCCGGGGTCGCCATTTCCCGTCCAGTGTGGGAAACCACCCCGGAGGACTGGCAATGGGTGATGGGCGTCAACCTGTACGGTGTCACCAACGGCCTGCGCAGCTTCATTCCGCGCATGCTGGCCAACGATGAGGAAGGCTTCATCATCAACACCGCCTCGGTGGCGGGGCTGTTCTCGCAGCCCGGCTCGGCGGCCTACAACGCCAGCAAGCATGCGGTGGTGGCCATTTCCGAAGGCCTGCACTTCGACCTGCAACTGCGCCAGAGCAAGCTGCACGTGGCGGTGCTGTGCCCGGCCTGGGTGAAAACCGGCATCGCCAATGCCGAGCGCAACCGCACGGTGGGCGAGGCCATCGACTGGAGCAAGGCTGACCGCGTCAACCAGTACACGGCGAAGTTCATGCAGCAGTCGGTGGAAAACGGTATTCCGGTGGAGAAGGTGGCGGACGATGTGTTCAAGGCCATCGCCGCCGACCGCTTCTACATTCTCACCCACCAGAAGATCAAGCCGCTGATCCATACACGGATGGAAGACATTCTGCAGGAACGGCTGCCGACGCTGGCGGGGATGTAAACATCCGTCAGGCAAATCATGCATGCGTAG
>CAZPZK010000194.1:0-6052 GCA_964591095.1 uncultured Moraxellaceae bacterium
TAGCCGCCAAGGCTTGCATTGCAAAGCTCTTGCTGGTTTCATGCCGCCACCTTCCAGGTGATGGCTCCAAGATAGTTCATGAACAACTTCCGCATCTTCAGACTTCCCTACGAACTGACCTCCCATAGCGGTCTCGCCCTCATCGGCCAGTTCTTCAAGCTGATGCGCCTCAACCAGCATGTCGATCCCGCCTTTCCCGTGCGCGATACCGCCGTCAGCGTCCTGAACAGCGACATCCTGAAGAGTTATCTCGGCCTGCTCGTCCAGGGCAAAACCGACTTTGATGCCATTGAAGCGTTCCGCGACGAACGCTTCTTTGCCGAAGCTCTTGGCATCCGCAACGTTCCCTCCTCACCCACCTTGCGGCAGCGCCTGGACACCCATGCGGCTGTCTGGTTCCCCCTGCTGGACAGCCTGAACGAGTTCCTGCTGCGCAATGCCAAGGCCGTCTTCCGCCCGCTGGACTGCGGCTGGGTGCCTCTGGATTTCGATGTCTTCCCCATGAACAACTCACAGACCAAGAAGGAGGGCGTGTCGCGGGTGTACAACGGCGTGGACGGTTACGCCCCGCTGGCCAGCTATCTGGGCGCGGACGGCTACTGCCTGGAACTGGCGCTGCGGCCCGGCAGCAGCCACTCCGCCAGCGAAACGGAGTACAACCTGGAACGGGTGCTGCCGATGGCGAAGCGGCTGACGACGGCACCGCTGCTGGTCCGGGCGGACAGCGGCTTTGACTCCCTGAAGCTGATGCGGGAAATCCGTCAGGCGCACACGGAAGACCGCCCGGTGGACTTTCTGGTGAAATGGAATCCACGGCGTGCGGGCGGTGACATCGCCTGCCGTGCTGCGGAGTCCCCGGACACCCTCTGGCACGTGCACCGGGAAGGCAAGCGGGAGACGGTGTGGGAAGAAGCGCTGACGCTGGAGGGCGTGGGTGCCGTGCGCCGCATCTATCGTCTGACCGAGCGGACGATCGACCGGAAGGGGCAAAACCTGCTGGTGCCGGACTGGGATCTGGAAGGCTGGACAACCACCTTGCCCGCTCGGCTGGACAAGGCGGCGGTGATCGCCCTGTACGCGGACCACGCCACCCATGAGCAGTTCCATGCCGAGTTCAAGACCGACATGGATCTGGAGCGCCTGCCCTCGGGAAAATTCGACACCAACTACCTGGTGTGCGGACTGGCGGCCATTGCGCTGAACATGCTGCGGCTGATGGGACAGAACACGTTGCTGGGGCCGAAGTCCCCGGTGCGGCATGGCGCGCAGCGGCGGCGGGTCAAGACGGTGATGAAGGAGCTGATGTTCAAGGCCGGGCGGCTGATCCGTCACGCGGGCCAATGGTGGCTGGGACTGGGCAGGCAGGACAAGGGTTGCGAGGTGTTTGCGGAATACTACGGGGTTCTGAAAGCGCAGGCGGGCTGAAACGGGCAAAAACTGATCATAATGGCCGGGCGGGCCGTAACGCCGGGGCAGTGCATGGGGTTATTGGGTGGGCGGACAAAAAATGCGCTAATTCAGGATGGGATTTCAAAAAAGACCCTTGCCGTCGGGGCAGGACAGGTGCGACCAAGGCAATTCACGGATTCAGGCAGTAGTCATCTCTGTCATAATCAATCAACCACAACCCCTTACCCACACCCGACAACTGATAATCCTTCTCTTTCGTCTTCCATTCATGGCGCGCTTCAAGTACAACCACCTCGAAATTGGGAAACAAAATCCCGGTATGACTATCGTAAACAATTTCCTTTTTGTCCCTGAACAGCCACCACCGCTGCCCGCTGATCGCCTCCAGCAGCGATTTCTCCACCCCGCAGTCAAATTTGTCCAACTCCGGATTGATTCTGGCCAAGGCCTCTTCCGCCGCCTCAATCGCCCCCTCATGGGCGGCCTTCTGCATTTGCAGGCTGTTCAACAAGGCCAGCACTTCCGGTGTGCTCTTGTCGTAGAGTGTCACCTGTATTTTGTACAAGGCCTCCGCCAACCCGGTTTTCTGCGCCTGCAAGGCATCGTATTCCGGGGTGGTCAGCATGGCCGGAGCCTTTCCCCCCATGGGGATCAGGGCGCGGGATTGAATTTGCAGACTTTGTTTCATCATCGTTATTCTCCATTTTTCCGTGCAACAGCCCCCCCTTGGCCGACCCTGTCCCGCCATGGCAAAGGCATGAACCGTCGCCGTGACCCTGCCATGGGCATGCCGTTACGGCGTTGGCCGCCTGATCCCGTTGAACAACATATGGGATCACCCGGACAGGTGGTGTCGCCGGTGGGAACCGCCGTGGCGGGAAGGCCTTTCACCGGAAGTAAACCTCATCCGGGAGGCGGCGGCAAGGAGCGCGGCCCGTCGGCCCTTTCGTCGCGCCATGGTTTCCATCCGTCGCCCCCCGCGCCGAAGTCGGAAGGACCGTCTACGCTTACCCCGTATCAGGGTAGCGGAAGACATGATCATGATGAACGAAACCGAGGCCTTGCTGACGGCCTGGCGCAAGGCATTCCGCGCTTCGGGAGAACATTTTGTCACCGACGGCATCGTCTGCGAGGAGGGCTGGCATCAGGCCGAGCCGCGCGTATTGTTCATCCTCGGCGCTCCGGACCACCACCGCGACGACCTCTGCAGACATATCCGCGACGTGGTGCGGCTAGGCGCGGGCCATGCCCTGTGGAAGAACGCCACCTATCACAATCTCGGGCGCTGGGCCTACGGCCTGATGCATTTTGACGAAACGGCCCCGTCCGGCAAGACCGCCGACCGGCATCGCAAGGCTGCCCTGCTCTCCATCGCGCTCATCCACCTCCGCAAGACAGGGGCGGCGACGGACCAGCACGCCACCGCCCATCACGCCCGCACCTTCGCCCCTTTCCTCAAGCGCCAGATCGAAATTCTCAATCCCGACATCGTGGTGCTGTGTGAAACGCTGGATCTGCTTAAAAAGCATGTCCTGCCGGAATTAACGCGGGTCGAACAGCACGTGCACCAGTCGGCCCACCGCATCTTCCTCGAAGCCCCCCACCCCTCCCGCACGCGCCCGTGGCAGAGCCTGTACGCCGAGGTGCTGGGCCGCTACGATCGCTTCTACCACCGGCATAACCTGCACGGACTCCCCCTGCTCTCGGCAACGGCGGCTTGAGCGACGGCAGCCTGACGGCGCGCCCTTACGCGCCGCCCACTGGAAATTTCCGAAAAAGCCCCTATCTTGTCTGTCTGTCCTCCGAGAACCCTTCCCCATGCACTCACACCTGACGCAGCAACTCGCCTGGCTAAGCCCGCAACCCCACGTCCTCCGGGGCATGTTGCGGGGCCTGGAGAAGGAAACCCTGCGCATGTCTCCGGACGGCATGATTTCCCAAAAACCCCACCCGAGGGCGCTGGGATCGGCGCTGACCCACCCGCACATCACTACCGACTACTCAGAAGCGCTGCTGGAGCTGATCACCCCCGCCACGGAGAGCATCGGCGAAACCCTCGGCTTTCTCGACGACCTGCACACCTACGTTTACCGGCATCTCGACGAAGAACGGCTGTGGCTGAATTCCATGCCCTGCATGATCGGCCTTGATGATGAACAAATCCCGCTGGCGCAATACGGCACCTCCAACATCGGCCGCCTGAAGACGCTGTACCGCCACGGCCTGGGCATCCGCTACGGCCGCAAGATGCAGACCATCGCCGGTATCCACTACAACCTGTCCTTTCCCGGCACGTTCTGGGAGGCCTGGCAGAATGCGCTTGGCGACAGCCGGCCCCGCCAGGACTTCATCAACGAAAAGTATTTTACGCTGGTGCGCAACTTCCAGCGCCACAGCTTCCTGCTGCTGTACCTGCTGGGCGCCAGCCCGGCCGTCTGCGCCTGTTTCCTCGCCGGCCGCCAGCACGGCTTGCAGAGCCTGGGCAACAACACGCTGTATCAGCCGCATGCCACCTCGCTGCGTATGAGCCGTCTCGGCTACCAGAACACCGTCCAGCGGGACCTGCACGTCTCCTACAACCGCCTCGATCACTACATCCGCGACCTCAGCCACGCCATCCACACCCCCTACCCCGCCTTCGAGCAACTGGGCGTGAAAAATGCCGACGGCGACTACGTGCAGATGAACACCAACATCCTGCAGATCGAAAACGAGTACTACGGCCTCATCCGCCCCAAGCGCACCACCCTGCGCGGCGAGAAACCGACACAGGCTTTGCGCTCACGCGGGGTGGAATACGTGGAACTGCGCTGCGTCGACCTCAACCCCTTCACCCCCACCGGCATCGACAGCCCCACCGCCCATTTCCTGGAAGTATTCGCGCTGCACTCCCTGCTCTGCGGCGAAGCCCCGTTCACCCCGGCCGAATACGCCCAACTCGGCGAACGCCAGGAAACCATGGTGGAGCGGGGCCGCGAACCCGGCCTGCAATTGCGGGTGGATGAAGAAAACACCGGCTTTGCCGAGGTAGCCGGACGCTTCCTGGCGGAAATGGCCGAGATCGCCGTGCTGCTGGACCAGGCGCACCAGACCACGCTTTATAGCGACGCCATCCGCGAGCAGCAGCTCAAGCTGGCGCAGCCGGAACAAACCTACGCAGCCCGCGTGCTGGACGCCATGAAAGCGCACGGCAACAGTTTCTTTGCCTTCGGCAAGGCGGTGGCGGAGGAACACCGGGCCCTGTTCCGGCAGCGCACGCTCAGCCCGGATCGGGAAGCCCTGTTCCACCGCCATTCTGCTGAGTCGTTGCAGGCGCAGGCGGCACTGGAAGCCTCGGACACGATGGATTTTGATGCCTTTCTGGCGGCTTATAACGCCGTTTAACCAAAAGCCGCTTGTCGGACCGGCCGGGAATGCCTAAGTTGAACCCGAGCCCCAAAGAGATCCCCGCATGAAACTGCCTTCACCGCGCCTCACCAACCTTGCCCTCTTCGGCCTCATGCTGGCCGGCATGGCGTTTGCGCTATACCTGCAGCACTTCCAGAATTTTGAGCCCTGTCCGCTCTGCATCTTCCAGCGCGTGGCGCTGATGGGCGTTGGCTTCAGCGCGCTGGTCGCGGCGCTGCACAACCCCGCCGTCACGGGACGGCGCATCTATGCGGGGATCACCGCACTGGCCGCGCTGGCCGGGCTGGGCGTCGCGGGTCGCCATTCCTGGATGCAGCACCTGCCGCCGGAGGACGTCCCCGCCTGCGGCCCCGGCCTCGACTACTGGATGCAGACCTTCCCGTTGCAGGATGTGATCCAGAAGGTGCTGCACGGCTCCGGGGAATGCGCCAAGGTCGACTGGGTGTGGCTGGGCCTCAGCCTGCCGGAGTGGACGCTGGTGATGTTCAGCGGCATCGTGCTGGTCTGCGGCTGGCAGTTGCTGCGCAAGTCCTGAGCCGAAACCGGCGCCAAGCAAAAGGGCAGCCCGCGGGCTGCCCTTTTTTTGTCCGGAACCTGTCCGGCGCTTACTTGGCCTTTTTCTTGGTGGGCTTGGGCTTGGCAGACTCGTCAGGCGTCACCTTGATCAGCTCGACCTCGAATACCAGCACGGCATTGGGCGGAATGGTGCCGGCGCCCATTTCCCCGTAGCCCTTGTCGGCGGGGATTGCAAAACGGTACTTGGCACCCGTCTTCATCAACTGCACGCCTTCGGTCCAGCCGGCGATCACCTGATCCAGACGGAAACTGGCGGTCTGGTTGCGGGCAATGGAACTGTCGAAGACCGTGCCGTCGGTCAGCTTGCCTTCATAATGCACTTCCACGGTATCACTGGGCTTGGGGCTGATGCCCGTGCCTTCGCGCAGCACTTCGTACTGCAGGCCGGACGAGGTGGTCTTCACGCCGGGCTTCTTGCCGTTCTCGGCCAGGAAGGCCTCGCCCCTGGCCTTTTGCTCCTGCGCCTTGCGCTGGAATTCGGCCTGGTCTTCCTCCATGCGGCGGTTCTTGTATTCAGTCAGCACCTGCCGCATTTCTTCCTCGGTCAGGGCGGGCTGCTTGCCGGCAAAGGCGTCGCGCAGGCCGGAGACGAACTTCTCCAGGTCCATGCCGGGAATGGCGCCCTGGATGTTCTTGCCGGTCATGAAGCCCATGCTGT
>CAZPZK010000195.1:0-1487 GCA_964591095.1 uncultured Moraxellaceae bacterium
ACCCGTACCAAGGTTGCGTTTAGTAGAGGTGAGATACCAACCTTCGGTTGTGTAGATGCGATAGGTTCCAGCGCTCTGAGTGCAGTGCGCTGCGGTTACAACACCGCGCGGCGATACGATTGTACCCGTGCACATTCCGTAACCGCCGGGCATACCGACCATGACAACAGCCGGGTACTCCGAGGTTTGCTTCACCTCTTCGGAGCTCGCCGCACTGAGCATGCTGTAATCATCGGTTTGGGCAAATGCATGAATTGCGGGCGGGGTCAATAAGTCCGATTGTACGACAATGAGTCAAAAGGGTACTATGTTTACCATGCTAGACTGAACGGGCATTGCCAACCATGCGGGAACAAGAGAACGACATGACATTCAAGGCCGCCGAAAGTCTGGCAGAACAGATTGCCCGCCATGTGGGTCGGCAGATCATTACCGGTGATCTGGTTGAGGGAGAGCGCATCCAGGAGTTGCGGATTGCCAGTGAGCTGAATGTCAGTCGGGGTTCGGTGCGCGAGGCCTTGTTGATTCTGGAACGGCGTCACCTGATCAACATCTATCCACGACGCGGGGCGGTTGTGGCTGAAATGTCCGCCCAGCAAATCAAGAGCCTGTTCGAGGTTGTCACCTTGCTGCTGGGGCTGTTGGCGCGACGAGCGGCGGATAATTGGCGTCAGTCTGATGTGGAGGGTTTTACTTCCCTGCTGGAAAAAATGCAGCAATTGGTGCGCGAGGGGGATATCGAGGGTTTTTATGAAAGCTCCTTTGCCTTTTTCCGGATGGGTTATCGTTTCAGCATGAACCCCTATATTGAGGAAATGCTGGAAGATTTACAGCCGGCGCTCCAACGCGGCTATTATCTGGCGTTGCATACCAACAAGCGCGAGCTGCAGGAGGCCTACAACTTCTTCAAGGGTGTTCTGGAGGCGGTGCTGTTGCGCAAGGGCGATCAGGCGGCCGAGTTGGTCGGTGATTTTTGTCATCACCTCCGCAGTCTGGTGCTGGATTCCCTGGCGAGAATGAAGCAAATCGAATTGGCGTGGGCGCAGCGTTCCCGTCGCTAAGGGGATGGAATTTAATGGCATCCATGCGAATTGAAATATTTTGTTTCAATTAATGCGATGATTAATCTGGATTTTCATTAAAATCCGGTTTTCGGCTTATTATCGAGGCCGATTTTCCAGTTTTGCCGTCGGCCTGACGATGCCCGATAAGGCTGTCAAGGCTCCCCTGTACCGGACCACCGCTGTCATGCGTCTTAAAAGTATAAAACTGGCCGGTTTCAAATCCTTTGTCGATCCGACCACCGTCCCTTTCCCCAGTAATCTGACCGCGATTGTCGGTCCGAATGGCTGTGGTAAATCCAATGTCATCGACGCCGTGCGCTGGGTGATGGGGGAATCATCCGCCCGATATTTACGGGGCGAATCCATGGCCGATGTCATTTTCAACGGGTCTACTTCCCGCAAACCGGTCGGTCAGGCCAGTAT
>CAZPZK010000195.1:1497-6009 GCA_964591095.1 uncultured Moraxellaceae bacterium
GTATAGAACTCATTTTTGACAATCAGGATGGGACTCTTGCCGGAGAGTATGGACGTTATGCCGAAATCGCCGTGCGCCGCCAGGTCAGCCGCGAGGGTAAATCCGATTATTATTTGAACGGTAGTCGGTGTCGTCGCAAGGACATTACCGACATCTTCCTGGGAACCGGTCTGGGTCCGCGCTCTTATGCCATTATTGAGCAGGGCATGATTTCCCGCCTGATCGAGGCGCGACCCGAAGAGCTGCGTCATTATATCGAAGAGGCGGCGGGCATCTCCCGTTACAAGGAGCGCCGCAAGGAAACCGAAACCCGTCTCGCCAACACCCGGGACAATCTGGCCCGTCTCAATGATATTCGCGAGGAGCTGTCCCGGCAGCTGGCGCATCTGCAGAAGCAGGCCGATTCCGCCGAGAAATACCGGCGATTCAAGGCGGAGGAGCGTGAAACCAAGGCGCAACTCTTTGCGTGGAAATGGCAGCAGATGCAGGAAGAACAGCAGCAACTGGAGCAGCAGATCCAGAGTCATGCGCAAAGCCTGGCGTCGGCCTTGCAGGAGCAGCAAGGTCTTGAGGATCGTCTGGCCCGCGCGCGCGAGCAGGAAGAAAAGGGGCATCATGCCGTGCTTGAGGCGCAAAACCGGTTGCATGGTGTCCGCAATGCCATCACGGCGGTCGAACAGCAAATCCGGCATCAGGCGCAGCGTCGCGAGCAACTGGGCCAGCAAGCTCAGGCGCTGCAATCACGTTGTCAGCAAGCCGGGGATGAACGAAGCCAGGATGAGCGGGAGCTGGAGCAGCTTCAGGCTGAGCTGGAGTCTTTGCTGCCCGCTCTGGAGGAAACCCAGGCCCGGCACGAAGAAGCCTTGTTTCGTGTGGAAAATGGCGAAACGGCGTTGCAGCAATTGCAGTCGAGGCTGGAGGCCAGCCAGCGCGAGTTATCCCAGATGGCGTCGCGGGTACAGGTGGGGCAGGGACGGATACTGGCGCTGGAACAGGGATTGATGCGCGTCCAGGAACGCCGAAGCAAGTTGTCGCAGGATCTGGGGCACTATGTCACCGACGAGCTGTTGGGGGATGTTGCGCTTTGCCAGGAGGAATTGCTGATCCTGGATCAGCAGTTGCAGGAAACCCAGACACGGTTGGAGGATCTGGGGGAGTCCCTGACGCGTGGCAATCGCCGGCAGCAGGAGCTGGCCCGTCATCTGCACGTCGTCAAGACCGAGCAGCAACAGGCGGAGGGGCGATTGTCGGCGCTGAGCGCGTTGCAGCAGGCGGCCCTGGGGCGCGACAACCGGGAATTGAATGGCTGGCTGGATGCCCAGGGTTTGCAGTCGGCCCCTCGCCTGGGGGAAGTCATCCGGGTTGAAGCCGGACTGGAAAGCCTGGTGGAGGGCGTGCTGGGGGAGGCCCTGTCCGCCTTAGTGGTGGAGGATATTTCCCGGTTCCGCCATGAGGGTGCGCCCCATGTCATGCTGATAGAGCCGGCCGCCTTGCCGACGGGGCCCGAGGGCAGCCTGTTGCGGCAATTGGCCGAGCCGGTGGGCGCGGACTGGCTCGCCGGTATCCGCCTTAGTCCGTCACTCAGCGACGCCCTGAACAACCGGCACTCGCTGCGTGCGGGCGAAAGCCTGTTGACGCCTGAAGGCTGTTGGTTGGGAAAACACTGGCTGCGTTTCTTTGCCGCGCGCAGCGAGGACAGTGTCCTGTCACGCCAGCAGGCTATCGAAACCTTGCAGTCGCGCTTGCAGTCGCTGGAGCGGGAGACGGCAGACCTGCAGCTGGAGCAGTCCGCCGTCGCCGATGCCCTGCGTTCGGAGGAGGAGCAGCGCAACCAACTCCAGAAATTATTGTCCAGGCAATTGCAGGAGCGGGGCGCCCGACAGTCGCAACTGGCCAAGTTGCAGGCGCAGTTGACGCAGACGCAACTGCAGGCAACGCGCATTCGCGAGGAGTTGTCGGAACTGGATGATCAGAGCCGGCTGGATGCGGAAACCCTTGCCGAATACCGCATGCAGCATCAGGCGGATCTGGAGGCGCTGCAGGCTTCGCGGGAGGCCGAAGACATGGCGTTGCAGGAGCGCGAGTCATTGCGCGGACAGGTTCTGCAGTTGCGGCAGGCCTTGCAGGATGTTCGTGCCGCCAATCATCGCCTGGCGCTGGATCATCAGGCTTGCCAGACCCGGGAAAAGGCCCTGCGCCAGAATTTGCAGCGAACCGATCAGCACTTGACCCAGTTGCGCCAGCAATTGCTCCACTTGCAGGAGGAGTTGTCCGGACAGCATGAGCCGCTGGCGGAGCTGGCCCTGCAGCAGGAAGAGCTGATGGTTGAGCGGGAAGGAGCGGAGGAAAGGGTGCAAGGGGCGGAGTCGGCATTGCAGGAGGCGAGCCGGATTTATCGGGAAATGGAGCTATACCGTCACCAACTCCATGCCGGTATCGAGCCTTTGCGCCAGGAGCTCGAAGCCAGGCGCTTGCATTGGCAGAATGTGGCTTCCCGTCAGGAATACCTGCTGGAGCAGATACTGGAGCTGGGGGTGGACAAGGAGGAGATTATTGCGGGATTACCCGCGGATATCGAAGAGGTGGTCTGGCAGACACGCCTGGAGCAGTTGGCTACCCGCATTAGTCGTCTGGGCGCGATAAACCTGGCGGCGATTGAAGAGTATCAGCAGCAGTCCGAACGCAAGGGGTTTCTCGATGCCCAGTCCGGGGATCTGGAGGAGGCGGTGGAAAAACTGGAAAATGCCATCCGCCATATTGATCGTGAAACCCGGACACTGTTCATGGATACGTATAATCAGGTCAATGCCGGATTGCAGCACCTTTTCCCCAAGGTGTTCGGCGGCGGAGAGGCCACCCTGAGTCTGGTGGGCGATGACTCCCTTAACAGTGGAGTTACAATTATGGCCCGTCCGCCCGGTAAAAAAAATTCCACAATTCACCTATTATCCGGTGGTGAGAAAGCGCTCACAGCATTATCATTGGTTTTTGCTATTTTCCAACTTAATCCGGCGCCCTTTTGTTTGCTGGATGAAGTGGATGCGCCGCTGGATGACGCCAATGTCGGTCGGTTTTGTCGTCTGGTGGAAGAAATGGCGCAGACCGTGCAGTTTATTTACATTACGCACAACAAGATCGCCATGACAATGGCACAACAACTTATGGGGGTCACCATGCACGAGCCTGGAGTTTCGCGCCTGGTGGCTGTCGATGTAGAGCAGGCCGCAGCAATGGCAGCTGCATGAGGTTTTGTCTATGGAAAACTGGATTTGGGGCGCTGTGGCGGTTGCCCTGCTGGTACTGGCTAAGACGGTTGCGGAGTATTTCCGTGGCGGTCAGAACGGGCAGGATGCTGTTCTGACGGATGAAGCAGTCAACACCATGGATGGAATTCGTGTGGTTTCCCGCGCCGAGCGTCGCGACATGGCGCGCAAGGGCGTGTCCCTGGCGCCATCGCCGGTGTCGGCGCAGGCGGATGAGCCGGTCGTTCCCGCCTTGTCGGTGACGGACTCCCTGCCTGCAAATGATGAAATGGATACGGTCCGTTTTGTCGTGCCGGCGCGCGAGGAGACCACGGCGTCCAGCAATGTCATTTCGCTGGAACTGCGCAAGAAGGCGGTTGCCGAGGACACGATCATTGGCGCGGATGATGAGTATGTCGATCCGCTGGCCATGTCGCAGACCCAAAGTCGCGTCGTCGAGGCCCAGGACTATGTCATTGTCTACATCGTGCCCAGCCATGTACCTTTTGATGGCGAGCGCCTGCTGAAGTGCGCCCTGTCCTATGGCCTGCGTTTCGGTGAGATGTCGATGTTCCATCGTCACGAGCATCCGAACGGTCATGGCGAAGTGCTGTTCAGCATGGCGCGCGCGGATGAAGCCGGTGCTTTTGATCTGGAAGCGATGGCCGGCGAGTTCATTCCGGCGCTGACGTTGTTCATGCCCTTGCCCAGCCAGCAACCGGCCCTGGCCTATGACATGATGATTGATACGGCGCGCCGCATTGCGGCCGAACTGCATGGCGAAGTGCTGGATCAGAACCAGAATCCCTTGAACCGCCAGTTGGTGGAGCACTACCGCGAGGATGTGCTGGAATATACCCGCCGTCAGTTGATGGGAGTCGCTGTCGCCGTTTGAACAAAGCGGCGTCGGGCGTGAAAAAGGGGATGCTTGCATCCCCTTTCGCATTTCAGGCGCGTGGTTAAGCCGTTTGAGCGGAACTTGATCGGCTCCGCTTTTCCCCCGCCGCGATTCCCGCTAAGGTAACCGGCTTTCTTCCTCCGGAATCCTGAGAGTCATGGCCGCCACTCCCGAGATTGTCCGTCAGGTCCATGACCTGCAACGTCAGCTCCGCTATCACAATCATCGTTATTACGTGCTGGATGATCCCGAAATCAGCGATCAGGCCTACGATCGTCTGTTTCGGGAGTTGCAGCAATGGGAGCGGCAATATCCGGAGTTGCTGACGCCCGATTCGCCAACCCAGCGGGTGGGCGGGGAACCGGTGCCCGC
>CAZPZK010000196.1:0-5988 GCA_964591095.1 uncultured Moraxellaceae bacterium
GCATAGAGGGTGTCGAAGGCCAGGGAAGACTTGCCGGAACCTGACAGGCCGGTGATGACCACCAGTTTGTCGCGGGGAATGTCCAGGTCGACATTTTTCAGGTTGTGGGTGCGCGCGCCGCGGATACGGATGGTGTTGTTCATGCCAGGCCTGTGGGGGTGGGTGCGGTCAAAGGACCGGAGGCCCTTTGGCGGAAGACAGAGAGTATATGCAAAACTTTTCAGCCGCGGCACTCAACGAAGGAGAATCATCCGGGAGTATAATCGCCGCCCTCCTGATGTGAATTGTGCGGAATTCGTGTAATGACGGGTATGACAACGGCCGAGCGCCGGGCAACGTCGGCGCTTGCCAGCCTTTTTGCCCTGCGCATGCTGGGGCTGTTCATGATTATTCCGGTGTTTGCCTTGTATGGCAGGCAACTGGAGGGCGCGACGCCGATGTTGATCGGGCTGGCCATCGGCGTCTATGGGCTGGCGCAGGCGGTTTTCCAGATTCCCTTGGGGTTGCTGGCGGACCGCTATGACCGCAAACGCCTGATATTCCAGGGGCTGGTGCTGTTCGCGCTGGGCGGGGCGGTGGCGGCGATGTCGGAGTCCATCTGGGGCGTGATTGCCGGCCGGGCCATCCAGGGCGCGGGCGCCATCTCGGCCGTGGTCATGGCGCTGCTGGCCGACCTGACCCGGGAGGAAAACCGGACCAAGGCCATGGCCAGTATCGGTCTCAGCATCGGATTGTCCTTTGCCGTGGCCTTTATCCTCGGCCCTTTGCTGGCGGGGCATTTCGGCCTGTCCGGCCTGTTCTGGGCCACGGCGTTGCTTGCGGTCATTGGCATGGGATTGCTGGGCTCGGTGCCGCATCCCGCCGTCGCCATTCCGCAAAACCCCGACAGCGTGGGCGGGCAATTCCGCAAGGTGCTGATGCATCGGGAACTGGCGCGTCTGGACGCGGGTATATTCGCGCTGCATCTGGTGATGACGGCATGTTTTGTACTGGTGCCGCATTTATTGTTGAATAATGCCGGTATTCCCGCCGCGCATCATGGCTGGGTTTATTTGCCAGTGGTGCTGGGGGGATTTGTGCTGGCGGTTCCCGCCATTATCGTGGCGGAAAAGAAACGCCGCATTAAGGAAGTATTTGCTTTTGGCATTGCCCTGATGGCGGTGGGGCTGATTGTCATTGGTCGATGGTATTCCGGTATTTACGGGCTGGTAACCGGCTTGGTACTGTTTTTCATAGCCTTTAATCTGTTGGAGGCATTATTGCCGTCGCTCCTGAGCAAGATTGCTCCGGCCGGCGCCAAGGCAACGGCGATGGGCATTTACTCCAGCGCCCAATTCCTGGGCGCCTTTTGCGGGGGCGTCGCCGGCGGGGCATTGTGGCAGGGTATCGAATCCGGGCACTGGAGCATCGGCGGCGCCTACGCCATTCTCGCCGGGGTGACGGGCCTGTGGTGGTTGCTGGCTCTCGGCATGCAACAACCGCGGTTCCTGCACAGCCTGACGCTGGAGGTCTCGCCCTGCACGCTGGAGGAGGGACAGGTCATGGCTCGGCGGCTGTTGGCGGTGCCGGGGGTAGAGGAGGCCGTGGTGATTGCCGCGCAAAGGTTGGCCTATCTCAAGGTTGACCGTGACCGGCTGGATGACGGCGCCTTGCGCGAATTGCTGCCGGGACCGGTGGCGGTGTAGCGGGAATTCCGTTAAATTCATTCCCGCAATTTTTCATGGACTTTAGAAGGTAGAATTAACATGCGTGGAGTCAACAAAGTCATCCTGGTGGGTAATGTCGGTCGTGATCCGGAAGTCCGGAGCCTGGCCGGCGGCAATGGCACGGTCACGACCTTGTCCCTGGCGACCAGTGAGCAATGGAAGGACAAGAACACGGGACAAATGACGGAACAAACCGAGTGGCACCGGGTCGTTTTTTATAACCGGCTCGCCGAAATCGCCGCCGAATACGTGCGCAAGGGCAGCAAGATATATGTCGAGGGTTCCCTGCATACCCGCAAGTGGCAGGACAAGAATACCGGCCAGGACCGTTATTCCACCGAAATCAAGGCGCAGAACATGCAGTTGCTGGACGGCCGTTCCGGCGGCGGCAATCAGTCCTCCTCTCCGGAGGGCGACTATGGTTATGGCCAGGATGATTATCAGCAGCCGGCGCGTCAGGCCCGTCCCGCGCCCGCCAATAATCGTCCGGCCGCCGCGCCCGCCGCGGATTTTGATGACGATCTGCCGTTTTAATGGTTTTCACGCCGGGTATTTTATTTTATGCTTGGCGCGATATTTAAATACGGGTATTCCTTACCCGTTATAAACGACAGGTCAAAGAGGAAAGTGCATGAAAACAGATCTCAGCCAGCTGACTATTGCGGAGCTGAAGGCGCTGATCGCCGAGGCAGAGGCCCTGATCGTCGCCCGCAAGGACGAAGAACTGCGGAACACCTATCTGGAGTTCGCCGAGAAGGCCCGCGCCTTGGGCATGACGGTAGATGAAATCCTGGCCGTCGGCTCCAAGGGTGCCCGCAAGGCGGCTCCCGCCACCGGCAAGAAGCCTGTTGCCGTCCGCTACCGCAACCCCCGGAATCCCCAGGAGACCTGGACCGGCCGCGGCAAGCAGCCCCGCTGGCTGGCAGCCTTGATCAACGGTGGCGCCAAGCTCGAAGACTTCCTGGTCTGATCCGGCTTCATGCATCACGAAACCCCTGCTTGCAGGGGTTTTTTGTTGGCCTTTGCTTGCCGGGGCTTGCGGGGGCCTGCCGACTGTGTGACATTTCGGTCAGGCGCCCGGCCTGCCTGCCGCGTCCCGTGCCTGCGTTGCTTGATGTGTGAATCCATTATGTCCAGAAAAACAATAAAAGAAGATCAGGAGTCGCGCGCCTATAACTGGGCCTTGCTGGCAACCCTCTTCCTGCTGATTTCCCTGATTGCGCAGACCCCGGCCCGGGTGGTCGGCCATTTCCTGCCCGCGTCCGCCAAAAGCCTGTTGACCTCGTGGGGCGGCACCGTGTGGTCGGGACAGGCCAACACCCAATACCACAGCCTGCAGGGCCAACTGCGCTGGACGCTGGACCCGTTGGCCTTTTTCCGCCTGGGAGCGGGCGTCAAGTGGGAGTTGCTGACCGGTGACAGCCATATGACCGGCCGCCTTGTACTGCGTTCAGGCGGTTGGGAATTGCGTCAGGTCAAAGGGGAGCTTTCCGGTCGCGACCTCAAGGCCGTGATGGAGAACTGGAGCTTCCCGTCGACGCCGCTGGTGGTGCAGGGCTTGGACCTGCTGCGCAAGTCGCAGGGCTGGCAGGGGTCGGGCGGTCAGGTTCAGTGGCAGGGCGGCAATATCGAATATTTCATCAATGGCCAAAAACAGGCCTTGAACCTGCCGCCGGTGGTGCTGACGCTGTCCGCGGAGGCGGAACGTCTCAAGCTGGAGCTGACCGAGCAGCAGGGCGGGGCGGGACTGGCTACTTTTGTGGTGAATGGTGGTATGCTCGAATCCCGGCTGCGCCAGCGCTTGCTGTCCCATGCCACCGATTACCGGGGAGTGGCGGAACCGGACGCCGTGGTCGTCTCGGCTTCGCAGCCCTTAAGCAGTCTATAAGAATAATGGCATCCTGAAAGTGTGCAAAATCGAATGGGCCCCCTTGTGAAAAACCCGTTGTGGACCCTGTTGGCCAGTCATAACCGCAAGATGGCCCAGGCCTTGATGCTGGCCGCAGTGCTCTGGTTCGCCTGGCGAATGGCCGGCGCCCTGTGGCTGGTCACCGGACAGGACCCCATGCCGCTGGATCGCCCGGCGGTGCAAACCCGCCCCGTCAGCACCCTGCCCGAAGTGGATACCTCGCGGCTGGCCGGTTTTTCGGTTTTCCGCGTGACCGCGCCCGCCGCCGGTCCGGCCGGGGACGCCGCCAATGCGCCGGAAACCACCCTGCAACTGCGGCTGGACGGTGTCTTCGCCAGCACCGATCGCGCCCGGTCGGGAGCAATCATTTCCGAACAGAGCGGCAGCGGCGTACTCTACCGTATCGGGCAAAGCCTGCCGGGCGGAGCCAGCCTGGAGTCGGTATTCGCGGACCGTGTCGTCCTGTCGCGTAACGGTTCGTCCGAAGTTTTGCGCTTCATCAAAACCAACCTGCTTGGCGGGGATGCCCCGGCGGATACCGCGCCAGCGGCATCGCCGGTCCGTCAGGGCAACGCCGGCGCCCAGGCACGCGCCATGCTCGCTACCGCCGTCGAGCGGCTGGCCAGCGAGCCGGGAGCGTATCTCTCGGAGATGGGGCTGGTGGCCGGACGCGAAGGCTATGAAATCACGGACGGAGCGCCGGCCAATATCCGGCGCGGACTGGGACTCAAGGCCGGGGACCGCATCCTCCGCCTGAACGGCCAGCCATTGGGGAACCCGCAGCTGGATCGCCAGTTGCTCGAACAAGTCAGGCAGAGCGGTCACGTGCGCGTGGATATCCGCCGTGGCAGTCAAAATCTAACCATTGAGCAGAATTTTTAACATGAAGGCGCGCAAATCCTTAATAGCGTTGGGTCTGTGGCTGGCCCTCAGCGGTGTCGCGGCGGCCAAGACCTGGAAGGTCAATCTCAAGGAAGCCGACGTTTCCGCGCTGGTCACCGAGGTCGCCGAGATCACCGGCAAGAATTTTATTGTCGACCCCCGGGTCAAGGGCAATATCACGGTGATTTCCAGCAAGCCGCTGACGGCGGACCAGGTCTATGACCTGTTTCTGGGGGTATTGAGCGTCAACGGTTTCGCGGCCGTGCCCTCGGGCAACGCCATCAAGCTGGTGCCCGACGTCAACGCCAAGCAGAATGCCGTCCCCTTTGACATGCGCCAGAAGCAGAAAGGCGAAGCGCTGGTGACCCGCGTCATCATGCTTGACAATACCAGCGCCAATGAGCTGGTGCCGGTCATCCGTCCCTTGCTGCCGCAATTCGCCCATCTGGCGGCGATCAATGGCGCCAATGCGCTGGTCATTTCCGATCATGCCAACAATATTGCCGAAATAGAAAGCCTGGTCCGCTCGCTGGACAGCGGGGAAGGCGACGAGCTGGAAATCCTGCCGCTCAAGGAAGTCCGGGCCGAGGACCTGCTGGCGATGATTGACAATCTGACCGCCACGTCCGCCAGCAAGGAAATGCGCGGCAGTCGCCTTCGCCTGCTGGCGGATACGCGCAGCAACCGCCTGCTGGTGAAGGGGGATGCCAAGGCGCGCAAGCGTATCCGCGATCTGGTTACCCAGCTTGACAAGCCGCCCGCCGAGCGGCTGGCCGGCGTCCGGGTTTTCCGGCTCAAGCATGCCAGCGCCAAGCAGACGGCGGAAATGCTGCGCAGTCTGGTTTCGGGGGATGCCGGCCGTGCTTCCGCGCCCGCGTCCGGCACCAGCGGAACCGCCGCGACCTCCACATCGGCGTCCGCCGGGGGCGTCAGCATTATTGCGGATGAAGCCCAGAACGCCCTGATCGCCCGCGCCGACCCGTCCCTGATGCGCGAGCTGGAGCAGGTCATCCTGCAGCTGGACCAGCGCCGTTCGCAGGTATTGATCCAGGCCGCCATTGTCGAGGTTTCCGGCGAGAATGCCGATCAGCTGGGCGTGCAATGGGCCTTTGGCGACCCGACCAAGGGCGTCGGCCTGATCAATTTCACCAATTCGGGCACCAGCATCGCCAATATTGCGGCTGCCGCCGCCGCCAACCAGCCGGAGCTGGTCGGCAGCCCGGCCGGGGCGCTGATTGGTGTCGGCAAGCAAAAAACCAACAGCAACGGCGACCGGACCTTTTATGGCGCCTTGATCCAGGCCTTGGATACGATCAGCAACGCCAACCTGCTGTCGACTCCCAGCATCATGACGCTGGATAACCAGGAGGCCAAGATCGTTGTCGGCCAGAATGTCCCGTTCATCACGGGGTCGACCACCAGCGGCGGCTCCGGCACCAGCAACCCCTTCACCACCATTGAGCGTCAGGACGTGGGCATCACGCTGAAGGT
>CAZPZK010000197.1:0-5965 GCA_964591095.1 uncultured Moraxellaceae bacterium
GGAGCCGGACGCCATGTAGTCCTTCATGATCTGCACGCCGTCGTGGTCCTTGAAGCTGATCCCGGCCACTTCGTCGAAGGCAACTACATCCCACAAGCCGACCAGACCCACTTTGCGCGAGGCCATGTTGTAGAAGAGATTGGCGACGGTGGTCTGGCCGCCGGAGACCAGAATGCTGTTCGGGCTGATTTCCTTGTAGATATGGCTCTTGCCGGTGCCGCGCGGCCCCAGCTCGCACAGGTTGTAGTTGTTCTCCACCAGCGGGATCATGCGCGCCAGCAAGTGCCATTTCACCCGCTCCTTGAAACAGGTGGGCTCCATGCCGGTCGAGCGGATCAGCGCATCAATCCATTGGTCCTGGGTAAACTGCTTGCGACCTTCAAACAGACCGTCCAGATCCATGTTGGGCATCTGGATAGGCTTGAGGTCGGTAATCAGGAAAGGGGAGCCTTTCTGGCCTTCCTCGAAGGAATAGCGAATCGACACGATGCACCAGATGCCGCCCACTAGCAGTTTCTCGAACTCGCGGACGTGGCTATCCGGCATGTCGGCATTCTTGACGCCCAGGTTGGAAAGCAGGGCCTCGTAGGTGTCGCGTTTCTCGTTCAGCTTTACCGTCACCTTGTCGATGACCTTGTAGCTACCCGCTTCGCGGATCTTGGATTTGATCTTCTCGGCTTCGTCCGGCCGGACATAGTTCTCGGCCAGGATGCGCTTCACATTCTCCAGCCCGGTGCGGATGACTTCGGGGTCGTCCGAGGCGCAGTACATGCCCAGCAGGTATTCCAGCACATAGACCGGGACGTTCGCGCCTTCCTTGATCAGCTTGGTCAGATCCTTGCGGACCACCTTCCCGGCAAAAAACCGGGTCAACAGGTTGTCCAGTTCGGGATCGGTCTGTTTGTCGGGTTGCATAGGTCAGGGTATCCGGGGTCTAGAAATCATTGGCCAGGGCCAGGTCGATCTTCAAGGTGATGCGGTGCAGCTCCACCTTGCTGTCGGCATCGCGCACCACCAGATGGTAGTCCTTCTTGGGGTCATAGCTGCCGTTCTTGACCGTCAAGATCACTGACTTCTTGCGTTCATCCATGGAATTGGAGCTGCTGTCGAAGGTAATGGTGTGTTCGCTGCTGATCAGGGTGTCGCCATCACGCAGAGAAAGCACGACGGTGCGCGGCAGCATTTTGGCCGACACCGGCTCGGTCTGGATGAACTCGAAGCGCGGGAGGTTGTTGACCACCTTGGGGGACATGATTAGCGGGGCAATATCGACCTGACTGGTTTTTGCCTTGTCGGAGTCGCTGGTCTTGATGGTTATCAACGGCACCACGACTTCCTGCGGCATGGCGCTGCCATGGACAAAGCGGGCGCCGCCGACAAAGTGGAATCGGGTGGCGCCTTTGGGCACCCAGAAATCCAGGCTGTCAGCCGGGGCCATACCGGCGGTGTTGGCCGTATTGCCGCACCAAGCCTTGTCGGTGTAACCCAGTCCGCGGCCAATGACGTAGCGCTTCTTGGCAATGATCGGATTGCTAGCCTTGATATCCAGCGTTGACCGATCGGCGTTATCCAATGCCGATTCCTGATAGACAAAGCCGTGATCAGCAGTGACCAGTACTGTGGAGGCATTCAGGCTGCCGATCAGCAGGCCAATCAGGTTGTTCAGTTCATTCAGTGTGTCACTGACCGCCTCGAAAGTTTTCTGTTCTGAGGCGGCCTTGTCGCCCAGCAGGTCGATCCGGTCGTGATAGATGTAGATGACGCTGTAATCTCGGACGCGTTCGCGCGCCTTGTCCTTGCCCAGACTTTGCAGTTCTTCCCAGTGGATGGCCATGCCCCCAACCTTGGCCAGAACCGCGCTGCGATCCTCCAGCGAAGAGGTTGCTGAACCGTCCACGGTGACGCCTAAAGCAGATGAGCCTTCCTTGTAGGCAAGCACCTGATGCGGGAGGAGGGCGGCCATGCCCAGCGCGGTGTAACTGGGCAGCACGCCCAGCATGGTCTCCAGACTGGCCTTGTATTTGTTGCGGCTGTTGATGATCCGGCTCAGCTCCTCGGCAGCTTCATAGCGGAAGGCGTCGGAGATGATGACAAACACACGTTTGACAGCCGGGTTGGCGAGGATGGCTTTGACCTTGTCCCGGTAAAAGTGGGTCTGGTTGGTCCAATCCGGCAACTTCCAGTTGGCGAGTAGTCCTTGATCGCCCTCAATGACCTTGCCCCAGGCGATACCCAGATGAGGCAGGAACCAGTCGGTATAGGCGGTCTCGACCTGCTGGCGTAATGCCTGAAGGATATTCCAGCCATGCACATCCACTTGCTCGGCGGCACGATGGAAGTGACGGTAGGCCTGGTCGAAGCGGAACAGCTCCTTGCGATACAGGTCGGCGGCTTCTGCGGCGGTTGCAAAGCTGAAGCCTTCGATGTAACGGCCCCGGAGCGCGTAGAAGTGGGCAGCGGCTTCCAGCGCCTCATAACAGCAGAGCAGGGCGCGGGTGGTGTCACTGTTGGAGGCCAGCTTGGGATTGGCCCAATGCCCGTCGCGGCGGCGGGCGGACACATTGCGCACGATATCGAGCGCAGAGCCGGCGCCGGCCAGAATGCGGTCACGGAGGTCGATGATGATCAGCTTTTCGACCTCGGCGAAGGTCATGGCATTGAGCAGGTCTTCGGCATGAATGCCGGAGATCAGTTGGCCCAGGTTGAGCTGCTTGGCGACTTCAGCCGAAATATTGTCGTAGCTGGTGAAGTGGGTGATGTTCGTCCGCCACTGGCTGAGGAAGACCGAGGCGCTCGCGGCCTTGGCGCGATCGGGAAGCAGGAAATGGGCAAGCCCCATAGGCAGGTTGCCTGCCAGCCCTTTGGCCAGATCGGAGACCAGAATCCGGAAAAGCAGGTCGCGCAGTGACGGGTCGGGGACATCGTAACCCAGCTCGTCACGCATCAGGCTCCAGAAGGCGGGCAGCAAGCCATAGGTGGACAGATCGGCCCAACCGCGCGGCTCGGCGTTGAGGTCCACACCGCTGTTCTGGTCGAGTGCGGTGAACAGCTTCAGCAGCAGGCTTGCCCAATCCGGTTGTTCGGCGCGGATCAGGATGGCGATCATCTTGCGGTCAAGATCGGTGTCGGTGTCGTCCGGCAACACCCATTTCTTCAGGCGTTCAAAGCGGTCCTTGGCGCGCAGGAACTGGGAACGGGCCTTGAGGTGGGTGCGCAGGGAGAGGGTGTGTAATCCCAGCTCCTCCAGTTGCATGGAGGTTTCATCCGCGAAGAAGGGTTTGCTGCGCATGCGTATGTCCAGCAACCAGTCCTGGTCGGGGGCGGGGACGGGCCGCTGGCTGTAAAAGAGCCATTTGTCGGCGGGGTCAGCCTTCTCGATGTCGATCTTGAGTTGCAGGGCGGGGGTGGTGTCGGTCTGGATGACGCGGATGGACGGGTCGTCCAGAGCGGTAATGACATCCGCGAATTGGCGGTCTTCGTCGTGCCAGAAGACAAAGCGGTGGTTGGCCAGTAGTGCCTGCAAGGCTTGGGTCAGTTTGGTTTCACTCATGTCGCAGGCTCTTCCCTTGAGGGGTAAAGTACTGATTGCAGCGCGTTCCGGAGCCGGTCAACAAAACGGCCAAGGCTCTGCATTTGTTCAGCTGCGGTCAGCCAGTCATATTTATTTTCCCGCATCCAATCCACTAGACCGACACGGGAGGGAGGGGCACCGAAAGTCACCTCCAGCAATCGCTTGGCTGACTCCGGGGCGTTATCGTTTCCGGACAATTCTTCAAGCCGTCGGCAATGTTGATAGGGTTGGACTTTCATGGCGCAAAGCAACCAAGCCTCGGATTTGGGCTTGGGCAACATGGGAACGCCCCGTTCGCGCAGTCCCGAGCGGTTGAAGCCGTTGACCATGGAAGCCCATTTGCTGTCCCATAGCCCCTTGGCGGTTGAGCGTGTCCCGTCCGTGTCGCGGAAGAGGAGGGCAATCAGGTCGTTGTCATTCTTATCCCGACCAAGTTGCAGCGCTGCTTCGCCCAGCACCCAGGCGTTGATGTAGAAGTAGCCGGTTTCCTGGTCTGTTTTCTTTCCGGGAAGCAGCACATGGCGTCGGCCACGCTTGCGTTCTTCTTCCAATTCTTCAAGGCGTTTTTCGGAAATATAGAAATAGTTCTGGGGTGTGGATTCCAGCAGGGAGTAGCCCATCTCTTCGGTGATGATCAGATCAGCCAGCAGGGTCATAGGACCAAGCTCGAACTCGGGAATGCGGCACTGTCCAAGCCCAAAAGTGCAACTGCCCAGATCGGTGGGGCCTTCGCCACTTAACACGATGATCATGGGGCGCTCTTGGGTTTGACAAACAGGGTGGATAATTTCGTTCCAAACTGGCCCACTCTCGCCACGGCTTTCTCAAGTTTCAGGACATCCTCTGCAACGCACTCTGTTGTCAGTTGGATCAGACTGGTATCGACAAAAGCTTCACCGGGCCCCATGAATGCGAGCTTTTCATTTATGCGCGGGATATCAAAGAAGCGGCGGACATTGGTTGCGCCCAGCGGTGACTTGTAAACAAATTGCACGGCTTGCCGGGCGGTGTCGTCGCTCATGTAGTTCAGGATCATGGGGCTGTGTGTTGTCACGATGATTTGCTGGGAAGAGCTTACCAGTGTGTCCACGAGCCGCTCGACAATCTCGGGATTGATGCCGTTCTCGATTTCATCCAGCAGCACCAGAGAGCGGTCTGAACGGGTTTGGGCCAGTACGGCCAGTATGCGCAACAGGCCGTCATTGATGTGCGAGGCATCCGTTTCCACGCGGGTGTCGCCAAACTGTTCAATAATGCTGAGCCGCTTCCAGCCTGCCCGCAGGTTGGTCACCTTGAAATCCACCAGGGCCGGATAGAAAAGTTGCAGTAACTCAATGAGCGACGCTCTTTGTTCGCCCCTGATGCCGTGCAGGTAGGCGGACAGCTTTTCACCACCCGCCCCGATATCCGTTTCACCGGCGCGAGCGCGTTTGCGCAGAAGTTGCGGTGACAGCAGTTCCAGCGACTTCACCCGGCGAATCTGCTCCCGGAACTCCAGCAAATCTTCCGGCAACTCGGAGTCCTTGAGTTGGGAAAGAATGGAACCCTGATAGGTGAAGCCGATATCGCGTCTGGCGGAACCATGAGTGGAATAGCTGTGTCCATCGGAAAGGAAGAGGACATGACCATTGGCATCCTTGAACTCTTCGTGGGTGCAGCGCAGTTCCTTCTTGTTAAAGCTGAAGCCCCAGGAAATCACTTTTCCAGACTGCGGAAGGGTGATCCAAAGGCCCATCTTGATGTTCTGCTCCTTGCGCAATTTGCACGAAAGATCCTTGGCTTCCCATCCCCTTTGAGCGAGCCAGCCTTCAATGTCGCCGGTCATTTGCCGGGCGGCGAAGTCCAGCGCTTGCAGCAGGGTGCTTTTGCCAGCGCCATTCATGCCGACAAGACAGTTAAACTTGCCAAGAGGCATGTCTATCCCGCTGATGGATTTGAAGTTGTCCACCGCGAATCGGTCAATCATTCCTCACTCCCCCCCGTCACTGCCTTAACCTCCGCCAGCAAATCCCCAAACTTGCCATAGTTCACCTTCACCCCGTCATCCAGATCCAGCTCGATGCGGCGGTCGGCGTAGTGTCGCAGTTTTTCGTCAAACAGGCGAAGTTCGTCCAGCTTCTTCTTCAGGCGGTCGATGTCTTTTTCCAGCTTCTTGCGTTCGGGCGTGGAGGTGGCCTTGGGCACTTCGGTTTCCAGGAAGCGGATGCGGTCGTTCATTTTGCCGGTGAGGGGCACCACGTATTCGGTGCGCATGCGCGAGAGGGTGCCTTCGTTGTAGCGGTGCAGGTAGACCAGGGCTTCGAAGGCTTTGTGTTTGCCGGAGCTGAACAGCCAGTAGATCAGACTGTGTAAAAACCCTCGCAGTTTGAATGTTAAGCGGCGACAATGCCCGTA
>CAZPZK010000198.1:0-5962 GCA_964591095.1 uncultured Moraxellaceae bacterium
CCTGGAAACCGGCGGCGGCCATGCCATGGCGGCCGGGTTCTCCTTCCGCGCGGAGCGGGTGGATGATTTTCGCGCTTTCCTGAACGAGCGGCTGGCGGCGGCGCGGATATTGTCCTCGGCCTGCTCCAGCATCAGTTGCACAACATCCAGGGCTTGCTGGGGGGCATCCACCGCCTCTTTGATCAAGAATGTGCAGAAGGACTCCGCACAGTCACGAAGATGGCTTTCCAAAGCCGAAGCCAACACCTTTTTGATATCGGCATAAAACGCGCGGACTTCTGTGCCCTGACGAATTGTTGTACCTGTCCCGAAAACATTGGAAACCGCCGCCCGCTTCTCAGCAATGCGCTCGGACACCTCGTCGGTAATGAAGTCATTCAAGAGCGTGGTGACATCCCGCTCTTCGGTGGCGATCAGCTCCTGCGCACTCTGGATAGACTTTTCCAATGACTCCGCCAGACGGGCCTGGATATCAAAGGGCATGGTGGTGCCCAACTCCAGGCTCTGGGAAATTTTCTCCCCGTTTGCCGACAACTCGATAAGCACCTTCTCAAACTCGGCCACATACTTGGAATACTTTTCGATGTATTCCATCAGCATCTGTTGAACCTTGGGGAAGATTCGGTTGGCAACCTTGCCTTGAAAGTCAAACATGTAGCCCCAGGTGCCTGAACGGCGGGTCCGCCAGTGACGGGCATAGTCGTTGAGTTCAAACGCACCCAACTGGTCATTGGCCAATAAGGCAATATTTTCCAACAACACCGCATGCACTTTGCGCTGCGATTCAAGCCGTTGCTTTAGACTGCCTACATATTTGTCGACTTCGATTTGAAACCGTTCGCTAGCCTCCCCAAATTGTTCACGAAAGGTACGGAGCTTTTGCTCAGCCACCTCCTTATCCTTGATGTTGCGGATAGCTTCCAACTTGCCGTGCAAGACTGACTGCAACTCCATCAGATTGGAGCGCGCGCCAACCGTGATGTTGTGCGCAGCCACCGCCAGGCGGGACTCGCTGGACAGCAGTTTCAATAACTTCCTCTTCAACTGCTCGACACCACCGGGGTCGGCGGCATCAATGACATAACGCAGGTCTTTCTTCGCCTTCCAATCCCGATGCAGCACGGCCGAGGTAAACGCAATCTCCACATTACCTAGCTGCTCACGATACCGGGCCATGGCAGGCGTGTCTTCTTGGCTCAGTTCATCCAGCGTGGCGACGATTTCCTTATGAATCCGCTTCCGCTCCTTTTCAATACGCTTCTGGATTGACTCAGGATCTTCATCACTATCTTCTGCTGAGCGCACATGCTGGTCATAAGTCTGGTCAACCTGGGTAATCACCACAATGAGTTGCTTCACCGTGCCCTTACGCAACAAGGTCAACAGAAAGTCTTTTTCCGACTGACTGTAGGCAACACCGGACTTGGTCAAAAACAGCACCGCGTCCACATCATTCACGATGTTTTCCGTCAGGCTGACACGGAAACGTTCGGTGTCATCCAGGCCGGGTGTGTCAATCAGCAAGACGCCCTGATCCAGAATGGTGGCGGGAGAGGTGATTTCGATGGACTGCACCAGGCAATGATGTGGTTTCGCGCCGGAGGTAAACTCCTTCAGGCGGCGACGGAACTCTCCCTCCGCCTTTTTATTGCCCTCTTCAGTCAGGTCAATCTGAATACTGAATCCACCCGGCTGAAGATATTTCTTCGCCAAGACGGTCAGATCAAAGACCTCTTCATCCCCATCGCGATTCTTTCGTGGCTTGCTGAAGTCATGCCACATTTTGACCCGGTGCGCCTCTTCATGCTTCGGGTCTTCCTCATACAAGGTTTGCAGCTTGGCCCACTCCTCCAAAGGGAGGAAGCTAACCTTGGCAAGCACCTTGGAGCCAAATTTGAAGGTGGTAATAGCGGCCGTTTCGGGATTGGTGTCCTCACTGGCCAACTTGGCACCCAGCAATTCATTCACAAACGAGGATTTGCCTGTTTTGAATCGCCCGACTACTGCCACTTTGTAGTTATCCGGCACTTGCTGACTCTTCAGCAGTTCCCCCAACGCATCCGCCGTGCGCTTGCACTCCTTTCCGATATGCGCTACCCCCGTATCGGTTCGACGCAGCAGGGTTTCCTGCACCATGCTGATGTTTTGCTGTAGTGAACGGATACTCTCACGTACTTGCTTTGGGGACTTCATGCTTCTCTCCTTAGGGATGACGCCAATACCGACTCAGGGTTAAAAACTGACCGGCCCATGTTTTAGTTTTTCTGAAATCAGCGCCTTAACTTCCTGCAACCAGACTTGCAACTCGGCTTCGTCATTCAAGGTACGGCGGGGAATCTTCACTTGCACCACATTGGGCTTCAGCAACTGCACCGCAGCCTGCCGTGCCGCTTCAAACCGACTGGGCAATGCCTGGGCCTTGGAAACCCAGTGGTCTAAATCGCACTCATCCAGCGAGTCCTGTAATTGTTCGGGCGTGCCGTAGGCAACATCCACCTGAATGTTGAGATGATGCTTGTCCGTCAATTCTGCACGCTGGCCATCATTCAGCTTCTGCCAATCGGCATCCGCATTTAGGTGCTGCCACTGCTGCTCTTGCACTTGCTTAAAAACCGCTAGCTTGGCTTGCAGCGCCTGACGGAGTAAATCCACCACTTTGTCCAGCAACGGCCTAACCGGGTCCGGTTCTGCCAACAATCCCCGCTGTGACTCAATCGCATCCACCTCGGCCTTGATATCGGCATAAGGCCCCAATGGCTTGGCGTGCTTCAGCAACGACTGCAACCGAGACCAGATGGGAGAGCGTTTGGAAATTTTCTCGGCGGTCTGTGACCAGGTCTTGGCAAGATTGATCAACTCATCCTGGCGGTTGAACAGCACCTCTAACTGGCTGTTGCCAGACTGAGACTCAACTTCTGTCAACATCAGTGTTTTCGGCGCTTCAGGAGCCGGTGGTAAACCACCCGCCTTAGCGGCAAGTTCGCGCAATTTGGTTAGCAGGTGCGGTACTTTGGCCAACTCTTCCTTGGGTTGACAGGGAACTCCTACCGAACTGAAAAGCTGCCGAATTTTGATAAGTTGCGTGGGAGAAATCGTCACTGACTCCCGCTGGAACGAGGTTTGCGTTAGCTTGGCGCGGTCCAGATTTCGGGCATCCACCGGTTTGTTCTGGGCATCATGGCCTTTCAAATGTCCACTGGCTAAGAGGGCATAAAGCACCCCTTCGATAGCATCACGCGGCCATCCAAAGGGGGCTTTTTCAAAGTTATCGCGAATCTCAGCGCCTTTCTTACCGGGGCCAATGTAAGTCAGCAGTCGCTGGCTAACCGCATGCTTATCCGGCTCCTGCACATGCCCAACCGCCTTCATCGCCTCCGGACTCCCCTTCCTGGCCTCATCCAGCACCTTGCTCCAATGATCGTGATCCGCCACATCAAACTGGCTGTACAAACGGATAGCCGACGCCTTACCGGCGCGATTGATACGATCTGTCAGGTCACTGCCTTCCGTGATCTCCTGCCCTCCAGCCTGAAACACACGAACACCGGCAAAAAGCAGGCTAAGAATCTCGGCCAATTCCTTCTCAGCCGTATGCTGACGGCTTTCCATGGCGCGCTGGGCATCCCGTCCTTCTTCCGTGTTCGGGCTGCCTTTTTTCTGCAACGTCGTGCGTGCCGCTTCCAACGCTACAATGGCATTACTCAATTCTGTTTTATGCTGCGCGGGCAAAAAGACAAACACAGTGGGGTTGTCGGCACTCTTGGACTTGGCTTCGGCCAGCACGGACTTCTCTTCCGTTTGCCAACCATCCTGAATCCACAGATACAGTGTCTTGTCATTATCCTTAGGCAGATGATCGTCATAGGTGGGCTCTAACCGACGTTCAACATTGTCTTTACCCTGAACCACACGCACTTTTTTCAACACATCAGCGAAGCGTCCTTTCAGCAGGTCCGCCCGTTTCTGTTCCACCCGTTGCGGAGCCGCTTTGAGCTCGGCCTCCTGGGCGCGGAACTCGTCGTACCAGGAGCTCGACTCCCGCGTCTGCAAACGGTATTCGGTGCCATTGGCCCCGGCCAACGCCATGATCAGCCGGTCCTTGTTTTGCAACTCATCCAGTAAGGCGGGCAACTTCTTCCGCAATTCTGCTGACCCGGCCGACAAATCTGTGACCAGCAAATCCGCCATCACGGCATCGGTGGCTCGCAGCCCGATATCCAACGCCACTTCAGAAGGCAGTTTGTTAATCAGGTAAATCAACTTGAGCAGTTTGGATTTCAGTGGTTCATCACCCTGCCCGGCGGCAAAGCGTTCCACATTCTCAAACACCTCCTTGGGTAACTGAGCCGTGGAGACCAGATTGGCGGCAATCTGGTCATACAGGAAGTCCGCTGACACAACATGGCCCAACGGGTTGTCCGCCGTTGCCAACACCGCCTCATGCACCACACGCAACTGGCTGCGCAACTGCGAGACGGTTCCCGTGGTATCAATGGTGCGCAGAATGCGTTCCCAAAAGCGGCGACGAACTGGCAGCAAGGGATAGTCTGAGGACATGACTTGTTCATCATCCGTCACGTGTTCCAGCTTGGTGCCACGCAGATGACGGGAGATTTCCCCAAGGTTGTCACGCCATACCTTTTCAATGGCAGGCTGGGCGCTGGGCTTTTTGGCCAGGATAATTTGCCGGGTCACATTTTCTACGTCCCAATCCCCCAGCATAATCTGAACCGGGAACCGCCCCATCAACCGCTGAAGATTGGTCATGCCGGACAAGGCCGATTGGCCTGTGCCGACAAAAAGCAACTTGCCGTTGAAATGTTTGGACAGGGTCTCGGTCACCTCCTGCACCTGGAAAGCTTTTTCCGCATCATTGCTGATGTATTGCTGTACTTCGTCCAGCACCACCAAGGTCAAGGGGAACTTACCTCCCACCGACAGTGCGGCGTCTATGGCGGCCGTCATCTGATCGCTGGTGACATCCGTCACCTGAGGAAACTGTTCCTTCAGCAACTTACGGGCATCTTGCTCGGTATGCGCCAGGCTTGGGCTGGCCTTCAGCAACGCTTTGGCAAGGTGTGATGAAACATACATGTGCGGCAGTTCTTGAGCCAAAGATCGCCCTAGTTGCGCCAGTTCGGACTCAACCTGAGACAAGATGCCTTCGCGCTTCATCCACAGCACAAACTGCGCCTGATTGTATTGCTCAGGCAGCCCCTTGGACTTGAACACGATACCCAACAGCGCCAAGCGAACCTTATCGCCCGCTCCGGCCCCCAGCTTTCCGGCAGCGGCATGCAATGCACCGTGTCGCTTCCCCTGCGTGGATAGCTCCTTAAGATGATCCAGCACTCCGGAAGGCAGCTTGGCAATACTGCGTGCCGTTGCGCCATCCGCAAACTCATAGTCCGTCCACAGCGTCCGCAGCATCTTGGCCAGGTGCGACTTACCACTGCCATAGAAGCCGGAAATCCATACACCGGGCTGTTCAGTATTCGATCCCAGGTTCATCAAAAATTTGTCAAGGATCGTCTCAAGACCCTTCTCATACTGGCCATCACAAACAAAGGACTCCAACTCATAGCGCAGAATCGCTTGCGCTGCCTCGGAGTGATCTTCCGACACCTCCGCGACTCCGTTATTAACGAGACGGTTTTCCTTCGGCGCGGTGGTGTAGATTTCCCTGTTAAGCATGATGAACCCTGTGAAATTTGTAGGTTTATGGGTAGGTTGTTTCGTACGTAATCAGTCTGTCGCCAGCAAGGGGACGGCCAGATAATTCCAGCCGTCACGCGCGTCGAGCAAACGGTAGGTGTGGCTCTCGGGGTAATACTCACCGGGGAAGAAGACCAGCAACCGACCGGGAACCGCATCCTTAATACCCTCAACAATGCTGGAGACTCTGGCCAGGCCAAATAAAGCCCCCACGCCCAGTAACGCGACAACCGTATCCGGAGTGGCC
>CAZPZK010000199.1:0-5945 GCA_964591095.1 uncultured Moraxellaceae bacterium
GTATCGCCGGGCAGTTCATGGACCAGATGCTGGACCAGATTTTCCGCGTTCTGGAAAAGACTGAAAAGGATATCCCGGCCAAATACTGGCTGCCGCTGGAAAAGGCCAACGAGGATGGCTTCAAGCAGATGATGCGGGAGGCCCGCATCCAGATGACCAGGGAAGGCTACTATGATCCGCGCATGATGAAGCTGCTGAAGAAAGTGCGCTGCAAGCAGAACCCGACCGACCCCGAATGCGCCATGGCCGAGGAATAATCCCGGCCCGGCCGCCCGGCTGACGGCGCTTGCCGTCATTACGGCCATTTCCGGCCGTGCGTCGATCAGATAAGGTCGAAGACCTTAGAACAACAACAAGACCGAGGTCTCCCCATGTTAAAGCGCCTGGCTTCCCGATGGAGCACACGACTGGCTCCCCTGTTGATGGCGCCATTATTGGCGCTGATGCCGGTGATGCCCGTCCAGGCATCGGAAATCATGGCCATCGCCAAGGACCTCAAGCCCGGCGAGAACGGCCTGCCCCCGCCCCTGGAAAAGCCGCTGCATATCTCGGTCTGCCTGTTTGACATCCTCGGCAAGAACGGCGAGCTCTACAACCGCGCCAAGGATCTGGTGCTGATCGCCCGCCGCTGGAATGTCTTTACCGAGATCCAGGTCTTCACGGACGAACGCATCACGGCAGAAAATTTCAAGGCCGGCCAGTGCGACGCCGCCGGGATTTCCACCTTGCGCGCCCGCCAGTTCAACCAGTTTATCGGCAGCATCGACTCCGTGGGGGCGGTGCCATCCTACGAGCATATGCGCATCCTGCTGAAGACCTTGCTCGACCCCAAGCTGATCCCGCTCTCCATTACCGAACCCTACCAGATTGTCGGGGTGCTGCCGGTCGGGGCACTGTACGTCATGGTGCGCGACCGCGAGATCAACTCGATCGAAAAGGCGGCGGGCAAGAAGGTGGCCGTGCTCGACTGGGACAAATCCCAGGCGCAGATGGTGCAGAAGCTCGGGGCTCAGCCGGTGGCCTCGGACATCACCAACTTTGCCGGCAAGTTCAACAACGGCCAGGTTGACATCATTGCCGCCCCCGCCATCGCCTTCCGGCCGATGGAACTGTACCGTGGGCTGGGCGACAAGGGCGCCATCTACAAATTCCCGCTGGCGCAGATTACCGGCAGCCTGGTCATCAACCGCGACCGCCTGCGCGCCAAGCTCCCCGATCTGGACCAGCGGATGCTCAGCCTGCGCGCCGTGGCCCTGCAATTCATGGATGACTTTCTGGACGAGCTGTTTGCCTACGTCGACAAGCTGGAGCAGGACATTCCCGCCAAATACTGGATGACGCTGACGCCGGAGGATGACAAGCGCTACAAGCTGATGATGCGGGAAGCGCGCATCCAGATGACCAAGGACGGCTATTACGATCCGCGCATGATGAAAGTGCTGAAGAAGGTGCGCTGCAAGGTCAATCCGGCCGATGCCGAGTGCACCATGCTGGATGAATAGGACGGCCGGCCGGGCAGACCCGGCCCGGAGGGCGTAGCGGCCAATGCCCGCTCCGGCGGGCGGTGCTAGCATGCACTCCGCTTCGTCCTGCTTTCCCCAATAAAACCACGGTGGATTCTGTTGAACATGAAGAAATCTCTGCTGTCTGCCCTGCCCCTGCTGGCCTCGCTGCTGGTCCCGGCGCTTGCATCCGCCGCCGACCCTGTCGCCGCGCCCGCGTTGAAGCCGCTGGCCAAGCCCATCACCATCAAGTTCTGTATTTTTGACATCATGGGCACGAGTGGTGATGCCTTCAGCTATGCCAAGGACCTGGCGCTGGAAGCGAAAAAGTGGGGGGTCAACGCCGACCTGCGCGCCTATACCGACGAGCGGGTAGCCGCCGAGGACTTCAAGGCCGGCCAGTGCGACGGCGTGGCCATTTCCACTATGCGCGCCAAGCAATTCAACTTCTTCATCGGCAGCATTGACTCGCCGGGCGCGCTGCCGTCCTGGCGGCATGTCCGCGAGCTGATCGCCAGCCTCGCCAATCCCAAGCTGGCGCCGCTGACCATCAGCGGGCCGTATCAGGTGGCGGCGGTGATTCCGCTGGGCGGCGCCTATGTGATGGTCAACGACCGCCAGATCAATTCCATCGAAAAAGCGGCGGGCAAGAAAGTCGCCGTGCTCGACTTTGACAAGGCGCAGGCCAAGATCGTACAAAGTCTGGGTGCGCAGCCGGTGGCGTCCGACATCACCAACTTTGCCGGCAAGTTCAACAACGGTCAGGTGGATATCATTGCCGCTCCGGCGGTTGCCTTCAAGCCGCTGGAACTGTACAAGGGGTTGGGGACCCAGGGCGCGATCTTCCGCTTCCCGCTGGCGCAGATCACCGCCACCATCCTCATTCGCCGCGACAAGTTCATCAAGGACGTCCCTGATTTTGACGAGCGCGTGCAGAAGATGCGGGAATTTGCGCTGTCCAAGCTTGATGTGGTGGAGCGCATGGTCAATGCCAGCGAAGCCGACATCCCCAAGAAATACTGGCTTGACCTGTCGAAGGCCGATCAGGAAAAGTATATCCGCCTGATGCGCGAGGTGCGCGTCAACATGACCCGGGACGGCATGTACGACAAGAAGATGATGTCGTTGATGAAGAAGGTGCGCTGCCGCATCGAACCCGCCAACGAAGAGTGCAGCATGAACCTGGAATAAGCGGACACCACCCAACACCAGGGACGGTGGCCACAACAATAACGATGTTCTCCCAATTGCAGGCAGCCTGATGGCTGCCTTTTTTTTCGTTCGCGGCCTCCCGTCCCCGGCTTGCCAGCCCGGCGCCGGCAAGGCAAAATCCCGCGTAAACCACTCTTCGACGACCTTGCTTCCGTCCCGCGCGAAGCCGGAATTCCGCCCCCGAGCCCAAGGAACGCCACGCCCCATCATGCTGGATCATTTGCCCACCCTTGGCGTCGGCGTCAGCCTCAGCCTGTCCGCTCGTCCCGACCCGGCCGAACTGGCGCGCTTGCCCGGCGGCCCGCGTTTTGTCGAATATGCCGGACTGGCCGAACCCGGGAGCGTCCTCGCGGAAGTGGATCGTATCCGCGCGGCGGGAGTACCCGTGCTTTTCCACCCGTCCTACATCAATTTTTGCGGCACCTTTGCCAATGATCCGCGTTGGCTTGATGTCACGGCCGCCCATATTGCCGCGGTCGGCTCGCCATGGTTTGCCCAGGACTGCGCTTATTGCTTCTGGGACCAGGGGCACGGCTACTCCACCCAGCTCGGCTATTTCATCCCGCTGATCCTCAACGAAGCCTCCCTCGAATTCGCGATCCAGCGTGTTCGCGAAGTCCAGGCGCGCGTACCGGTGACCGTGGCCATTGAGCCGCCGCCGATGACCTTTGTGGTCGGCCGCATGCCGCTGCTGACCTTTTTCGGGCGGCTGGCCCGCGAAACCGGGTGCGCCATCCTGCTGGACATGGGGCATCTGGTTTCGTGGGAGATGGCCGGCGGCGGCCGGGTGCTGGACGCGCGCGGGTCCTTCGATTTCGGCCGGGTGGTGGAAGTGCATGTGGCCGGCGGTCGCCTCCATGCCGGCGACCACGGGCCGGTGTACGTTGACGCCCACGAATGTCCGATACTGGACGAAACCTGGCGGATGCTGGAGTCGCTGTTGCCGTTGCTGCCCAACCTCAAGGCGGTCTGTTATGAGTGCGAAGGCATTGCCCAGGAACAGGTCATGCTCACTCTGTCCCGACTGCGCCAATGCGTGCGCGACCTGAGTCCCAACGCCCGCCTGGTGGCCGCCGCCGGAGAATCGACATGAGCCTGCGGCATCAGGAGGACGTCCTGCTGGACCTGTTGTTTGATCAGGCGCTGCGCGAGCGCTTTCGGGCCAACCCGCGCGCGGCCCTGGCCCCCTACCCGCTGAGCGAGGACGAGTATCTCGATTTTGCCACCATCCCTCCCGATGCGCTGGCGCTGGACGCCGCCGTCCGCACCGATCTTATCCTGTCCCAGTTGTGCCGCCATTTCCCGCTCAGCTTCAGCCTGCTGTCCGCGTTGCCCGGCGGTCTGGCTGCCTTGCCGGAATTGCTGGACCCGGAGCTGGCGCGGACTCCGGCGGCAGAGCGCGCCACTCGTTTTGGGCTGCGGCTGCCAACCGCGCTGGAGGCCCTGACGGCCGGCATCCCCGCCCCGACGGCGGAGGCCCTGCGTCAGGTGGTGGATGCGGAAGTGCACATGGCCTGGACCGCCGACTCGTTGCGCAACCATCTGCTGGAAAACCGCGCCCCCCCCATTTCCACCCAACCGCTGCCCCCGGACTGGGAGGCATTGCCGATCCGTCCGGCCGCCTTTGTGAGCATCTCGCCCCTGCCCGGCTCCTATCCGGCGCTGAAGGCCGCGCTGTGCCCCTGCACCGGCGCCGAACTGTGGCACCGGCTGCGGCAATCCCCGGCCATCGGCGCGCTGAGCGACCCGGCCCTGACGCCCGGGCATCCCCGCCTGCTGGTCGCCCGCGCCACGCTGGCCTCGCCATCCCGATGCGATCCGGCGGTGGAGCACGCCACCGCCGACCTGCCCTCCGGATTCATTCCCTTGTTTGAACACGTCGACGGCACCGCGTCCGTCCTGGAAATACAGTCGGAGCTGGCGGCGGCAGGGGCAACCGAAGACATCCTGCGCCAGGTGCGCGCGGGATTTTTGCAGCTGCTGGGCTGCGGAATGCTGGAGCTATGCTAGAGTCATTTTGATTGCAGGTGAAATGGCGGCACAATGGAACCCGACAACAAGACCATCACCCTGGAAACCCTCGCCGGCCGCTGGGCGGCGCATGTCCTGTCCGGCAATCTGCTGCTGGCGCTGACCTACTTCCTGACCGCCAAGCTCGGACTGCTGCTGGCGACCCCGCCCGGCTTCGCCACGATTGTCTGGCCGCCCTCCGGCATTGCCCTGGGCTGGATCTTGCTGACCGGATGGCGGCTGTTGCCGGGCGTGGTGCTCGGCTCCTTCCTGGCAACCCTCACCGTCAGCGCCAAGGCCAACGGCGTCGGCTGGCTGGAAACCGGATGGACCATCCCCCTGCTGGTCGGCCTGGGGGCGGCGGCGCAGGCCTGGGTCGGCGCCCGGCTGGTGCGGCGCTACGTCCGTTACTCGCCGGAATTCGAGGAGCCGGCGGCCATCCTCTGGACGCTGTTGCTGGGCGGCATCATCGCCACCCTGATCAACGCCAGCTGGAGCGTCGCCTGGCTGTGGGCCATGGGCGCCATCCCGGCCGGCGCCTTCCTGCAAAACTGGTTTGTCTGGTGGGTGGGCGACAGTATCGGTGTCCTGGTCTTTACGCCCCTGCTGCTGGTCTGGGGCATGCCCCACCCCTTCTTTCATCCCTTGCGCGCCATGATCGTCACGGCGGTATCGGTCGGCGCCTTTGCCCTGGCCTCCCTCGGCTTCGTGCTGGCCATGCAACTGGAACACAAGGGGCATGCCGCCAACTTCCAGCTCAACAGTGAACGGGCCATCGGTCAGTTGCAGCAGCATCTGACCGAGTACGAGCAGTTTTCACGGTTCATCCGCAGCTTTTTTGACAGTAGCGACTTGGTCTCGGCTGGCGAATTCCGGCTTTTTGTTCAGGAGTGGGTTGCCGAGCATCCGGAGGTACTGGCGGTGGAATGGGCACCCCGCGTCACCTTGGCCGAACGGCCGCTCCTGGAGTCCAAGCTTGGCGGCATCACCGGCTCCAGCCGAGGGCTGGTGGAGCTGCTGCCCGATGGCAAGACCCTGAGCCCGGCCGCCGGACGTGATATTTATTTTCCCGTGGTCTACGCGGAGCCGCTGGCCGCCAACCGCCAGGTGCTGGGGCTGGATACCCTCAGCAACCCCGGCAGCCTGGAACTGATGCTGGACGCCGCCCGCAGCGGCACCCCCCGCCTGTCCGCCCCGCTGCGACTGTTGCAGGTTCCGGAC
>CAZPZK010000200.1:0-587 GCA_964591095.1 uncultured Moraxellaceae bacterium
AGAACATTTTCCCGATCCCCATCACCATCCATGACAACAAGCCGGATTACGAATGTCTGGAGCGCGTGGACCTGTGCCGCAAGATCGAGTATCCGAAGCCCGATGGCAAGATCAGCTTCGACAAGCTGTCCTCGGTGTTCCTGTCCAACACCAACCATGAGGAAGATCAGCCCAGCCACCTGCAGTTGAAGGATGCCAGCATCCCGATGGCCAAGAACCTGCCCCTGTATGACGAACCGGCCCAGCGTTATTGCCCGGCCGGGGTCTACGAGGTGGTGGAAGCCGCCGGCGAGAAGCGTCTGCAGATCAACGCCCAGAACTGCGTGCACTGCAAGACCTGCGACATCAAGGATCCGTCCCAGAACATCAACTGGGTGGTGCCGGAAGGCGGTGGCGGCCCGACTTACCCCAATATGTAAGTGCGACGAGAGTCGTGCTTGCGCACCGTAAATTACTGATTTACATGGTAATTTTACGGGGAGGCGGAAGGGTTGTCCAGCGAAATCTGGCGATCCTGTCCCCCTCAAATCCAGCCTTTTTGCGGAGCTACATTGTGGCCCCGCAAGGGGTTGGAATGCGGTTAAGCG
>CAZPZK010000200.1:597-5941 GCA_964591095.1 uncultured Moraxellaceae bacterium
AGCGTAACCTCCGATTGGGGGAGCGCGTCGCAAAAGCTGTACGGTTGCAACGGTCCTTCCGTTTGGGAGTTCCACGCTGATCCCTCTCCTTTGGGGAGGTCAAACGACAGCAGTTGCATCTACGCACTCAGGTGCTTGTCTAGGGATGGAAAGAGTGTTGCCCCCCGCAACATGAAGCACACCGCCCTTCCGTTTGGGAGGCGCTTCTGTTTCAACTCCACGATGTTCTTAGATAACTCTGACAGGCTGGGCGCGTGAGCGCCAAAGCTGTATCGGTCATTGTCGACCCTGTAGCGCCTTACAGGGAGTCGACCGGTTGTATGACCAACCGTAGCCTAGGGATAGTGCGGTGCTGGCAACGGCGCTGTGCGGAGCTTCCTGACAATGTATCCCCTGCGCAAGTAGTCCGCCCGGTTCGCGAGAATCTGACGGGGAGGAACCGAACTACACGGGTCCGAGGGGCTAGGCTGAGAGGAAAGGCAAACGTATGTGAACTGCTGATAAACGTCGTTATGGGAACGAGCCTACGGTAGTTATCGGCTCTAACCAAAATGGTATGTGGTTGGTTGTCCCGTTTTACATTCGGGGCACGTCATCATTCAACCACCGGCGGAGAGGCAGTGCCTTCACCTTTCGTGTGATCGGTACGGAACTCGGTAAGCCCGTAATCCCGCCCTTGATTGGGCAGGCCGACCGCAAGGAAAGCTGTTGGGGTTGCGGGTAGAGGAGGACGGAAAAAGCGAAGGCCGCGCTGTAATGGCGCGGATAGCGGTCTGGAACATGGCCGCGCCCGAAAGGGTTGCAGACTTCCGTCTGGTCTTTCATCGCGAGATGAACGGCTAAATCTCGACAGTCGTCCGGGGAGACAGACTGGAAAAAGGCGGACCTATTGGCCCGCCCTATCCGGTTCACATCTTCGGGTAAAAGGTTGAGCAGGGAATCGAACTTCAGCGTTCGGTTCCCTCTCGCCCAACCGCGAGATAACCGACACCGAGTTCGTTTTCCTGACAACGCAATCAGGAGAATAGCATGATAGAGCGTACGCGCAGCATCGGTACGTCTGCACTCTCCGGCGTGGAGCATTGGCACGACATCAATTGGTGTCGGGTCGAGCAAAACGTTCGAGACATGCAGATACGTATCGCGAAGGCAACGAAGGAAGGCAAATGGCGCAGGGTGAAAGCCCTGCAACGGATGCTGACCCACTCGTTTTCCGCAAAAGCGTTAGCGGTAAAGCGAGTGACCGAGAACCAAGGCAAACGGACGGCGGGGGTCGACCGGGCGCTTTGGGGCACGCCAGAGAGTAAATGGCGGGCGGTGTTTAGTCTGGAACGACGGGGTTATCGGCCTCTGCCCTTGCGGCGGGTCTACATCCCGAAAGCCAACGGCAAGAAACGGCCGCTGGGCATCCCGACCATGAAAGACAGAGCCATGCAGGCGTTATATCTGCTGGCGCTGCAACCGGTGGCTGAAACCACGGGCGACGCGGACTCATACGGGTTCCGCATCAATCGCTCGACGGCTGACGCCATTTGCCAATGTCACATGACATTCAGCAAGTCCGGCGCCGCGTCTTGGGTGCTGGAAGCGGATATTCAGGGGTGTTTTGACAACATCGACCATCAGTGGCTGATCGATCATATCCCGATGGATAAGGTCATCCTGCGCAAGTGGCTAAAGGCCGGTGTCATTGACATGGGCCAGTGCAAAGCAACTGAAGCGGGTACGCCACAAGGGGGCATCATCTCCCCCACCTTGGCGAACATGGCGCTGGACGGGCTGGAAAAACTGTTGGCGGAGCGCTTCGGCGCAAAGGCCAGCAAACCGGCACGGAGGCATAAGGTCTACATGGTGCGGTACGCGGATGACTTTGTGATCTCAGGAGCTTCGAAAGAGCTTCTGGAGGAACAGGTCAAACCGATGGTGGAGCAGTTCCTAGCGATTCGAGGACTCAAACTCTCCCCGGAGAAAACGCGTGTTACACCGATAGACCGAGGCTTTGATTTTCTGGGTTGGAATGTCCGCAAGTACGGGGGCAAACTACTCATCAAGCCAAGCAAGAAGAACGTGCAAGCGTTCTACAGCAAGGTTAAGGAAATCATCAGCGGCAACAAGGCGGCCAAACAGGGAAACCTGATTTGGGTCCTGAATCCGGTCATCCGGGGATGGACGCAATATCACCGCCACCAAGTCGCCAGCGAGGTTTTCAGCCGCATGGATGCGCTGATATTCCGAGCACTCTGGAACTGGGCGAAGCGGCGTCACAATAAGAAGGGAGCCTGGTGGATAAAGTCGAAATACTTTCATCACATCGGCAACCGGAAATGGACGTTTGCTGCGCCCGACGTGCGCGAAGATGCAAGGGAAAATGGCATGACCAAACTGCTTTACTGCGGTGAAGTTGCCATCAAGCGGCACACGAAGGTGAAGGCGGAGTACAACCCGTTTGATCCGGAATGGGAGTTGTATGGTGAGAACCTGCGGCAAACGCGGATGCTGGAGAAAAACCAGTACCGTCGCCAATGGGCATCGCTTTACAAGGAACAGCAAGGCCGCTGTGCGTTATGTGGAACCCGGATGGATGAAACAACGGGGTGGCACGACCACCACATTGTCCATCGGGTCAATGGTGGCGATGACACCTTGGCCAATCGGGTTCTGCTGCATCCCACCTGCCATGTGCAGGTGCATCAACGGCATCTCTCGGTGTCGAAACCGGCTTCGTCAGAGGCTTAGAAAGGCTTGAGCCGTATGCAGGGAAACTTGCACGTACGGTTCTTAGGGGGCTCCGCTGGTGCAGCAATGCACCGGGGCCACCCGACGCCGGGATCTTCCCCTCCCCGCTCCGTCCGGCGCCAGCCCGACGGAGGCTGCAAAGCCCGCTTCGGCGGGCTTTGTGCTGTTTGCAGCCGGGCGGATTGATCCCTCCGGATCGGAACGCTAGAGTGTGGCTTTGGATTACCCGGCCCGACAGCCCATGAACGCCTTTTTCTCGCTGATTGACCAACTGAATCGCCATCCCCAACAAAAGGAAGAGCTGGAGTCGCTGATCTGGCAGACCTTCGGCGCGCGCAAGGCGATTCTCGCGCTGGATATGAGCGGCTTTTCGCTGACCGTCCGTCGCGAGGGGATCCTCGCCTATCTGCGCCAGATCCGACGCATGCAGGAAGCGGCCCTGCCCCTGGTGCGCCAGTGCATGGGAGACATCGTCAAGTGCGAGGCCGATAACCTGATGGCGGTGTTTGACCACTGCCCGGATGCCGTCAACGCGGCCGTGGCGATCAACCGTGCGTGCGCGGCGATCGGCCAACCGGTCAGCATCGGTATTGACTACGGCCATATCCTGTTGATCCCCGCCACGGACTGCTATGGCGATGCCGTGAATCTTGCCTTCAAGCTGGGGGAAGATATTGCGCGGGCCGATGAGGTGCTGCTGACGGATGCCGTGCGACAACAACTGGAGCCGGGTTTGCCGTCACTGAAGGAGGAACATTTTTCGGTCAGCGGGCTGGATCTGCGGGTCTGGCGCGTGATCCCTTAAAAAAAAGCCCATGCCGGAATCGGGGGGGAGAGACTCATCGGCATGGGCAAAGGGCTTGGAGCGGACACGGTGTCCGCCAACGTATCACCGTTGACGGGAATGTTCAGAAGTCATACTTGACCGAGGATTGCACCCGGAGCAATTCGCCTTGCGCACCGCTTTCCAGTTCCCGAACGGCATGGCGGACTTCCACGCCGGCGGACAGCTTGCCGGCCAGTTGCCGGATCAGGTTGGCGCTGACGCTGCGGGTGGCCGAGGTTTGGCCGGTTCCGGTCCAGGCCACCGGGTTGTCGATGTTTTCCGCCGCCAGAATCAGGTTCGAACGCCATTGCGTTGACCATGCGTGTTTCCACGCCAGCATGGCGCCCTGGCTGTCGATGGCCTCCAGTTGGCCGGTGGAGGAAGCGGCGGCGTCATTGGCCGTATTCAGGCTCATATAGCGCCCCATGCCGCTGCCGGTATTCACCGTAAACCGCAATTCATCATCCGCCGTGACATTGGCCTTGCCGGAAACCGATACGCCATAGCCTTGCGTGCTGTCGTTGACGGTCGCGGTCTCCGTGGACAACTGCCGCATCAGCACGGCCACCGACATCGTGCCCCACGACGCCTTGTGGTTGTAGCGCGCCACCAGATCGGGAAAGCCGTTGTCATCGGTCACGGTGCGCGCGGCGCCGCCGAAATTGGTCACCGTCGTTTCCGGGTTTTCCACCGAGAACTGCCAGTTACCCTGCGTGTAGCGCAACAGGCCCTGCCGCACGAAAACCGCGCCGTCCGTGCCGCCAATGAAATCCAGGCTGTCCGGCAGCGCGTTGGTGTCCATGAAGGTGGACCAGGTCTGTCCCATCGTCCAGTTGCCGTAGGTGATGAAGGCATGTCGGATTTCCGGGGCATAGCCGTTGGTAATCCGCTGGTCGCCGAGGGTGGTGGACATCATGTCGAATTCGAAACGGCCCGTGATCTTCTTGCCATTTTCCACCGGCGTTTCGCTGGTGAAGAAGAACCGCGACTGACGGGCATGCATGTCAAATACCGGCGATTCATTGCCGCCAGCCACCGGCGTCAGGCTGGGCACGTAGAAATCGCGACCGATACCGGTGGCTATCTGGCCATCGGAGGTATGGGTGATCATCGCATCCAGTTTGATATAACCGCCAAATCCGATTTCCGAATCCCCCATCTTGAAACCGGCGTGGGCGGTGGCGGCGGAAATCAGGGCGGAGACGGCAATACCGCAGGCAAGCGGACGAAACTGAAAAGTGGCCATCGGGAAGGCTCCGGTTGTTGTTCTGAAGGTTTTCTTGTGTCCGATCACTTTCAACCTTCGCGTCTGGCCGGACAATTCGCCTTTGGTCTAATACGCGGCGGCACGGTGCGCGGGCCGCTCGACCAAGGTCTAATTGGCGGCATACCGCCACGGGCGTAGAACGTTCACCCATAACCACGGCCTTTGCGGCCCAAGCATGGGGAAAACAAGATGACGCATCCGACACTGTACCCGGTACCCCCGGAAGCCCTGCAACGCACCTGGCTCGACAACGACGCCTACCTCGCCCTGTACCAGCAATCGGTGGAAGATCCCGACGGTTTCTGGCGCGAACACGGGCAGCGGTTGCAGTGGATGCGCCCCTTCACGCAAGTCCGCGACACCTCCTTCACGCTGGGAAATGTGCACGCCAACTGGTTTGCCGACGGCGTGCTGAACGCCAGCGTCAACTGCCTGGACCGTCACTTGCCGGAACACGCCAACCAGGTCGCCTTCTTCTGGGAAGGCGACAGCCTGAACGTGCAGCGCACCCTCAC
>CAZPZK010000201.1:0-5914 GCA_964591095.1 uncultured Moraxellaceae bacterium
GTGGCTGAGCCAATCACGGCTTGGCTGACTGAATGGCCGGTTTTTAGAGGTGCCCTTAATATTCAGAAGATTTAGATTACTTCATTGAAACTATGAAAGAAGAGCTAGCACATGTTGCCACTGCAGGAGTGCTTGCAACGCTGCGAAAGCCATACAAAAAGCAGAGCGACTTTCTTGAATTTGATGATGACATTCCGTTCTGACCGTTCTGAGAAATATTACGAAATGAAAGTCCACAATCAAACAGGCGACACTTTCTTCTCCATGGCACTTTCGTATATCGAAGTGGGTAGGGTTGCCGCATCCGCCGACACGTCAACCAAGAGCATTGGCAACTACGAAAATGCAGTGGCATATCAATTGTTTCATGCAATTGAGTTGTTCTATAAATCCATGATTTCCAATGCGGGAAAGTCCGTTAAAAATACGCACGACCTGTCTGAACTTGAGAATCAGTACAAAGCATGCTACCCCGATCCGAGATATCGTTTTAATAACCCGTTTGACTTCTCATCATATGAGCCAGAGGCGCTGAACCCAAATGACATGCAGCTTGCTCAATCGCACTTGGCAAAGTTCAAGCCGCCCTACATGTCCCAGCATTTACGCTATCCCCCAGATCACAGGACGGGTAGATATTCATTTAGTTTTGATGAGTCATTTTTCACAGGCATGAAAGAAAAGTTTCAAGAAATCTATGAAACAGGAATATGAAACAGGAATAAAAAGGGGTAGGAATAAAAGAGCAAAAGGGTCAGACTCGATTAATTAATGCCTGACACCAGATAAACCATTGAAAAAAAATTAATAAACTGACAAATCAAACCCACAAAACGGACAACCCTCCCCTATAAAACTACCGCTCCTGATGCAAAACAACCGGAAAATGCTTCTGGTAACCCCAAAAATCTTTATCCGTCGTGTAAATGGACATCTCCAGCCTCACCGACACAGCGCAAATCAGAAAATCCGTATGCGAACCTTGCACACCCTTCTTCCGGCAAAGGTTTGAACATATAAAAAGGGTCAGACTCGATTAATGCCTACCGCCAGATAAGCCATTGAAAAACGCTAACAAACCAGCAAGCCAAACCCATAAAACTGACAGCCCTCCCCTGTAAAACTACCGCTCTTGATGCAAAACAACCGGCAAATGCTTCTGGTAACCCAAAAAATCTTTATCCGTCGTGTAAATGGACATCTCCAGCCTCACCGACACAGCGCAAATCAGAAAGTCCGTATGTGAACCTTGCACACCCTTCTTCCGGCAAAGGTTTGAATACTCCGCCGCCGCCTCATAATCCGAATCAATAACCGGCTCGTTGGGAAAATAGAGCAGCTTGCTTCTCAGCCTTTCATAGCTCACCAGATCACTGTAACCGGACAGCAACTCCTGTCGAATCGGCCCCATCATCCTGGCCCGACTCTCATCAATCAACCGCGCAAGCTCCAAGGCAACAGACTCTTCCTGCGAAGTCTTTCTTCTCAGCGCGTGGGACCAAACACAGGTATCAACCATCACTCCGCTCATTGACGGGCCAGCTTATAGTTATAGTCGCTGTCGGCAGGGAGCTTGCCAAACAGGTCTGTAATTTCCTTCTGCCTGTGGCGCTGAACAAACTCCTTAAGCGCTTGATTCACAGCATCTTTCTTGGTCTTGAATCCGCCGGCAACAACCGCATCATTCAGCAACTGCTGATCAATGGACAAATGGGTGGCCATGACTTCATCACTCCGCTTACACAATGGTTAACACATGTTAGCATGCGCGCCTGAACGGTAAAGACGGAATTACAAACGGAGTCCATCCCACTCAAAACTCATTCCGAATCGCCCGATACCCATGCACCAGATCCAGATTCACCCGCGCCACGCTTTCTGAAAAATCCTGCGCGTGGTTCGACACCGGTTGTAACTGGCTGGTGTCGGTTTCATGGTTCACCTTCCAGCACGACGGCACATACACCCCCGGCGGAATCTCGCGGCTGTCGATGACACAGTTGTGCCGCACCACCGCATAGTCCTGCACCGTCGCGTTGTACACCACCGAATTGAAACCGATGAAGACGTGATTGCCGATCCAGCACGGCCCGTGAATGATGGAGCGGTGCGCGATGGAGGTATGCTCGCCGATCACCACCAGCCCGCCCGCCTTGGAATGGATCACCACCCCGTCCTGGATATTGGAATGCGCACCGATGACGATCGGCTCCATCTCGCCATTATCGGTGACCTCATCGGCGCGGATCACGGCGTAGGGGCCGATGAAGACGTTTTCGTGGACAATCACCTGACCGATCAGGATGGCGGTCGGATCGACGAAAGCGCTTTCATGCACTATCGGGATGTCGCCGCGCGGATTACGCCGGATCATGCTGTCACCCCGCTCGCACTCTGGGAAAGAGGACGTTGTTTTCCAGATGGATGTGCTCCATCACGTCGTCAATGAAGGCCTTGGTGCCGCTGTAGAGCGCGCGCCAGGTATTGCAGGCGTCGGCGGGCGGCACGCCGTTGTGGATGGCGGCGCGCAGGCGGTCCAGGCGGCGGCCGTGCTCCTCGTGCTCGCACTCCATCGCGCCCATCACCATTTCAGGATCGGGGCCGCGACCGCTGCGGATCAGCGGGAACAAGACGCACTCTTCCTTCTGCATGTGCAGTTCCAGCTCGTCGCGCATTTCCTTGAGCATCGCCGACAGGCCGTCCGGGCAATCGGCGCGGTCGCCGTGCACCGACTCCACGCGCTGGGCCAAGCGGATCAGTTCCGGCAGTTGCTCGCGGTGGCGCTCGTGGAAATCGCGGTAGATGTGATCCACCAGCGTCAGCAGGTCGATGGTGTTCCAGTCCTTTTCCGCCAGCGGGTCCTTCTCCAGCGCGATGAGGTCGCGCACGATCATCGCCCCGTCCAGCTGTTGCTTCTGCACCAGTTGCTGCAGCGAGTTCTTGCCGCCGCAGCAAAAGTCGATGCCGTATTTCTGGAAGACTCCGGTGGCGCCCGGCAACTGCGCGGCAATCTGTCCGACCGGCGAATTCAGGTAATCCATGGGAACCTCCGTAAACGTGGTTGAAATCAGTTGAGGCTGAACACCGGCAGCACCGCCTGTCCCAGCCGGATGCCGCGAATGTCGGCTTTGGCCACCAGCCCTTTCAGATAATCGGTCAGCGCCTGGCGCAGTGCGCGGGCCTGCAGCTCGGCGCGGATCAGCGCATCCACCTGCTCGAAAGACAGCTGCGCGTTATCCGGCCCGACAAAGCGGTGGCGCTGGGCGGCGTAGAAGGCCTCGCAGGCGTCCGTCTCCGGCTCGTCCACGCGCAGCACGCGCGCCAGCAGCAGGTCGATCAGCTCGGCCTCGTCGTTATCCACTTGGGCGACGGCTTCGCGATGGGCCTCCTGCAACAGCAATTCGCGCAGCACCAGCGCCTCGGCAGCGCGCTGCCACGCTTCCTGACGGCTGGCGGCGGGATGGTACTGCATTTCCTGGCCGATGATGGCTTCGGGGATTTCTTTATGGTTGACGGTGATGGGGGTCATGGCTTTCTCCGCAATCAATCTCACCCCCTGCTACATGCCCTCGCAGGGGCGCACTGCGTACGCCCTGATGGCCGAACAGGGTTTTGAATCAGGGCGTGTCCGTCCGCGAGGGCGCACGCAGTGCGCCCCTACGCTGTGATCGGACACGGGTTTCAACGCGCATTCCGACTGCGCACAATCTGATACCCCGGACGCAACAAGTACCACACCGGCGCGCTGATCACATGAACCAGCCGGGTGAACGGGGCCACCACGAACAGGCTGAGTCCCAGCCAGATATGCACCTTGAAGATGAGGCTTTCATCCTGGATGAAATCCGCCGCCCCGCCCCGGAAGGTGACGATGTGCTGTGCCCATTCCGCCAGCTTGAGCATGCTGCCGCCATCCATGTGCTGGGCGGACACCGGGATGGTCAGCAGGCCCAGAGACACCTGGATGAAGAGCATCCACAGTACCAGCCAGTCGCTGAAGCGGGTGTGGGCGCGCAGGCGCGGGCTGTTGAGGCGGCGGGTGATCAGCAGCAGCAGCCCCAAGAAGCACAGCGAGCCGAACACGCCGCCAGCGACCATCGCCAGCAATTGCTTGTTCTCGACGCTGATGACCTGCACGTACAGGCTGTGCGGCGTCAGCAGGCCGACCAGGTGGCCGACGATGATCAGCAGCACGCCGACGTGGAACAGGTTGCTGCCCAGCCGCAGGCTGCTGCGGTCCAGCAACTGGGAGGAACTGGCCTTCCAGGTGTACTGGTCGCGGTCAAAGCGGATGACGCAGCCGATGATGAACACCGCGAAGGCGATGTAGGGATAAATGCCGAACACCAGGGTGTTCAGCCAGGTTGCCATGGAATCCATAATCATATCCTCTTATCAGGGCCGGCCGGCGGCGCTGCTGCAGGGGGCGGTGTTGTCCAGGAAGCGGACTTCGGCGTCCTGCCAGGCGGCGTCGATGTCTTCTTCCCGGGCCGGTTCGCTGGCGATCAGCGGACGCACGCCCACCAGTTCTTCCAGCGCGGAGAACACCAGCCCGTAGGCGGAATCGTGGTTGCGCAAGCGCGCGCCCAGCGCCTGGATCACGTGCAGCGGCTCCTTCAGCAGTTCCAGGGCTTCATCCAGCGGCAGCACCGACAGGAACTCCAGGAACAGCGGCAGGTAGTCCGGCAGCTCGTGGCCGTCGGTCAGCTCCAGGCCGTGCTTGGCATAGACGTTGATCAGGTCGACCATGGCCGGGCCGCGGTCGCGCGACTCGCCGTGCACATGCTCGAACAGGTGCAGCGACAGCGAGCGGGTGCGGTCGAACAGGTTGACGTAGGTCTCCTGCACATCCCAGCCGTCGCCGGCGTGGATGTCCTGGGCAAAGCCCATCAGGGCGCGGCGGGTGCCTTCCGACAGGCTGCGCTCCTCGCGCAGCACGTCGATCACGGCGGGCAGTTCCTTGCGCATCGCGTCATCGGGATACATCAGCAGGTGGCTGAGCGCCCGGAAAGTCAGCGGATTACTCATGAGTGCCTCCCCACAGGTTGGGCTTGCGCTGCTTGCCGAACAGGTCGGCGTCGTTGTCGCCGTTGGAGCAGCCGTTGCCGAAGGTGAAACCGCAACCGGAACGCACGTCAAAGGCGCGACCGGCGTATTCGCGGTGGGCGCTGGGGATGACGTAGCGGTCTTCGTAGTTGGCGATGGCCATGTAGCGGTACATGTCTTCCACCATCGCGGCGTTGATGCCGGTCTGCTTGAGGACGGCGACATTGCCCTCCCCGCGCAGTTGCTGCTCGCGCTTGTAGACGCGCATCGCCAGCATCCGCTCCAGCGCCAGCTTCACCGGCGCTTCGTTGCCGCCGGTCAGCAGGTTGGCCAGGTAACGCAGCGGGATGCGCAACGAGTTGACGTCGGGGATGACGCCGTTGCTGCCCATCTGGCCCTTGGCGTGGGCGTTCTGGATCGGCGACAGCGGCGGGATGTACCAGACCATCGGCAGCGTGCGGTATTCCGGGTGCAGCGGGAAGGCGATCTTCCACTCCATCGCCATCTTGTAGACGGGCGACCGGCGGGCGGCGTCCATCCACGAATCGGGAATGCCTTCCTTGCGGGCGGCTTCGATCACGGCGGGGTCGTTGGGGTTGAGGAAGATGTCCAGTTGCGCCTGGTAGAGGTCGCCCTCGTTCTCGGTGGCGGCGGCCTGTTCGATCTTGTCGGCGTCATAGAGCAGCACGCCGAGATAGCGGATGCGGCCGACACAGGTTTCGGAGCAGACGGTGGGTTCGCCCATCTCGATGCGCGGGTAGCAGAACACGCACTTCTCCGATTTGCCGGATTCCCAGTTGAAGTAGATCTTCTTGTAGGGGCAGGCGGAGACGCACATGCGCCAGCCGCGGCACTTGTCCTGGTCGAT
>CAZPZK010000202.1:0-5913 GCA_964591095.1 uncultured Moraxellaceae bacterium
CCTTCGGGACGAGCGCCGCCACCGAGTCGATCACCACGAGGTCCACGGCGTTCGCAAGGACGATGCCGCCGTTATCGGCCTCGGTGAGCGTGGTGCTGGCGGTGATGGAGCGGACGTTGGTCGTACCGCCGCGGGCGATGGCACCCTCGGCGACCAGACCGCCGGTCAGCGTAGGCATGGGGTTGTCCTCCCGGTGGGGTTGCTGAGGGGTACGGGGGCGGCTGGGCCGCCCCCGTCAGCGGGCTCAGATGCCCGTGATCTCACAGAACGCGGTCGCGCGATACACCACGAGCTGCGCCCGCATGAACGCGCGGATGGCGACCTTCAGCTTGGTGAAGTAGTCCTCGTTCTGGTCGCTCACGGCCAGTTCCATGCCCTGCCGGATGAACAGCTGCGAGTGCGCGCGGAACGCGCCCACGAGGCCCGTGTTCTCCGAGGCGTGGGTGGTCTGGTAGATGGGCAGACCGAACAGCGTCTCCGCACCGGGGTCCGTGGGGTTGCCCATGATGTAGACACCATCCGTCGTGCGGGTCAGGCGGATGTCCTGCCAGTCGTTCGGATGCAGCACGATCGCGTCGGGCTCCGCGAAGCCGGTGACCCGGCACTTCTGGATGCCCTTGAAGATCGCATCGAACACCGGGTCGGTGCCCTTCGCCTGCGACTGGGACACGGCGTTGTAGTAGCCCTGCATGTTCGGGGCGCTGTTGTCGGCGTTCAGCAGCTGGGACGCGAGGCGCTGGCGGACCATGAAGCCGAGCCGCGCCTGGAGGTAGCTGTTGATGAAGTCCACATCCCGCAGCGACTCCTCGGTCACCGGGATGAACGAACCGACGGCGCGGGCCGTGGCGGTGCGCTCCGTGAACGCCAGCGCGGCCTCGCCGAGGATCGCGCCCTCGGACCGCTCCGCGGCGTTGTTGGTGAACGTGGTCTCCTCGAGATAGGAGAGGGTGCCCATGCTCATCGTGCCGGGGGCCGGCAGGTTGATGATGGACCGCTCCTCCTGCTCGTCGAGCACGATGCGCGTCAGGCGCTCGTCCTCCTGCGGAGCCGCGGTGGTCTGGAACAGGGTCTTGAACGACGGCAGGATGTCGTCCACCTTGACCTCGCCGAGGTCATAGGTGCCACGCACCTTGAAGTCGCGCGCCGCGAGGTCCGCGTAGCCCTTCGACTCCGCGATGGTGTCGCGGAGGTTCTTGTACACGGGGGCAGCGGTGGCCGCCTTGCCCTCGGTCGGGACCTTGCGCTCGACGCGATTGATGGCCGCGAGCCGGTCGGCGTTGCCCTTGGCGAGCCGGTCGGCCTCCAGCGCGGTGTCGAACGCGCGCTGCATGTCGGCCAGCGCGTCCTCGCGCTTCTTGGCCTCGGCCACCTGCTCAGCGGTCATGGCCGCGGGGTCCGCCAGCAGCGCGCCCAGCTCGGTGCGCTCCTTGGCGAGCTTCTGGCCCAGATCGTAGATGTCAGCCACGGGGGTATCTCCTTCCGGGCACGCCGAAGCACCCGCCTCGCGGCGGGCTCGGGGCCCTGTGGGTGTTCTGGGGTTAGTTCAGGGGGACGCCGAGGGCACTGGCACGGCTGCGCAGTTCCGCGATGTCGCGGGCCAGCCGGTCGGCCTCGGGTTCGGTGTCGAGCAGCAGCGCGCGGAGCTCGTCGGCGTTCATGCCAAGCCCATCCGCGATCGCCGCGAGGCGGGACCTGTTCGCCGTCGAGAGCACACGGCCCTCCTTCTCGCGGGCCTCGGCCCGCTTCTTGGTCCGCAGGGTGAGCGCCGCAACCTCGTCCAGCAGCCAGTCGAGGTGGTCGGCATACGACAGCCTGTCCGCCGGGCTGTCGCTCTTGACCGCGGTGATGTAGGACGCCTGGTTCATCGGGACGGTGACCAGGCTGGTCTCCCAGAGGGGGTAGATGGTGTGGAGGTCAAGGCCGCCCGCCTTGTTGACGGTGCCCTTCTCGACGGCGTAGCCGATGCTCAGGCCCATCGTCAGACCGGCCTCGAGCCGTTCCTTGGCGATGGTCCGGGCCTCCTGCGCCCGCGCCGTCGAATGGAACTGGCCCTTGATGTACAGGCCGTGCTCGTCCTCGTGCGCCTCGATGGGCATGGCGACCGGATCGTTCCAGTCGTGCCCCCACGCGAGGAAGCCGTCGCGCAGGAACTCGGGCAGGGCCTTGGCGAACGCACCCGGCATCGTCACGTCCCCGCCGTGGTCCACGACGTTGAAGACGTTGGCGTATCCCTCGAACACGCCGGTATCAGTGATGGCCGCCTTGGAGAGCGGCAGCAGCTTATGCTCCATTGACGGGCACCTCGGTGGCGTGGTCGGATGGCGTGGAGTCGGCCGGGTGGTCCATCGACGTGGAGTCCTGCACCGTGTTGTTCGGCGTCTCGATGGGTTCCCAGCCCCACGGAACCGGGTCGAGGTCCTCGTACTCGCGGACCTCGTTCGGCGTGATCGCCTTGATGCCGGCCATCTCGCGGTAGTACGCGGTCCGTGCGGCGGTGTTGCCGCGGAGCAGGGCGTTCAGGCTGAACTTGACGTACAGGTCGGACGGGAGCACCTGGAGGTCGAGGTCCTGTTCCCACCGCTCGATCCACGGCTGGAGCGTGTCGCGGGCGTGGTCGAGGTTGTATTCCTCCACGCTGGCGTAGGACATCGCCCCGGCCTTGCGGGACATGAGCTTGTGCGGGCTGATGCGCGTGAACCGGGCCAGCTCCTCGACCTGGAAGTCGCGGCCTTCGAGGAACTGCGCGTCCTTGGCGCTCAGGTTCAGCGCGGTGACCGTCACGCCTTCCTCGAGCAGCAGCGCCCGGAAGGACTTGCCGGTACCCGCGTGGCGGTCGTCCAGCTTGTTCAGCAGCCGGTCGCGCGCCGTGTCCGAGAGCGTCCCCGGATGGGTGGCGATGATCGACGGGCGGATGCCGTTGCGGTAGAACGACGTGCCGAACTGCTCATGCGCCAGCCCGAGGGCGATGGCGTCCCGCATCACGGTCAGCAGGGAGTAGCCGACCTGCCCGTCGTATCCAAGTCCGGGGATGTGGAACACATCGTCACGGCTGAGGTAGATGTCGCCGACAGACGAGTGCCGGTACCGCCACGCGGTGTCGCCGTTGGGGTCGGTCACCAGCGCCATCCGGTCCGGCATGAGCGGCTGGAGCTCGCGGACGATGCCCTGCCGGTCGCGGTTCTTGACGGCGTAGGCGTTGCCCGCATCCACGATGTGCGCCATCAGCAGCTCGCGCCACCGGAACGACGTGAACCGGGGGCAAGGCGACCGGTGCAGCAGGTCGTAATAGGGCGTGTCGGTCGCCAGCTGACGGCCGCCGCGGTCGCGCTGCCACTCCGGGAGACGGGCGTCACCTGGGGGCAGGGTGCGGAAGACGTGCGCCGGCAGCTTTGCGAAGTCCTCGGCGAGGATCTTGCGCGCGCCGAAGTAGGCGCTATACGCGTTGGCCTTGTCGCGGGTGATGCGGACACCCGTGGACGAGATGGCCCCGAGTCCGGTATCGAACCGGCTGAGGAACCCGGTACCCTGGTCGAAGCCCTTGGAACGGACCGCGCGGACGAGTGCGCCCATGTTCAGGTGCTCCCTCCGATGCGGATGGCGTACAGCAGGGCGACGCCGACCCAGATGGGTGCGAGGTAGGGGAACGGGCTCAGGCCGATCCCGAGCGCGATGAGCAGGACGGCCAGCAGGACCGCAGCGTCAGGGGCTAGGTCACCAACAGCCCGGAGGACCGCAGCAGTTCGCGTTCGGACGGCCATCCATCCTCCTCGTCGTCGTACCCGATGGACACCGGATCGCGGGTCTCGTAGATGGACGGGCCGCCGGTCTTCAGCGCCCCCGCGGCGATCGCGTCCGTCCGTGCCTCCCAGGCGAGGATGGCGGCCATCGCGGCGTCGATCTTCTTGGGGGAGTCGGGCGTCTCTTTCTGGATCTTCCAGAAGGGCGTGCCCTTGTCGTCGCGCTCCTTGAGCGTCAGCTTCGCGGCGTTGCCGATGTGCGCGGCCAGGTCGTCATTCCCGTCGTGGGACAGCGACTTGTCGGTGATGGCCTGCGCGAACGAGCGGAGCGCCATGCCCATCCGGCGGTTGACGTAGGTCTCCCACTTGATGACCACCTTGTCCCCGTACCGGCCGGCCCAGGCAGCCACCTCTTCTTTCCAGTAGGGCGGATCGGCGTAGAACCGGACCACGCGATACCGGTGGAATGCGTCATCGACAGCAAGATCGACGGCATCGCGGTCCACCTCGGGCGGGGCTCCCTCGGACAGCACGACCTCGGGCTTCCAGACGCCCAGCGGCCAGACGTAGCCGGTCGCCAGTTCGACGGCCGCCAGCGCGGTCCAGTCACCCGTCTTGGAGCCGTCGAAGCCGAGGGCGACCTGCGCCTTGTCGGGGACGGTGTGGTCGGGCTTGACCAATCGGTCCCACGCCAGCCGGTCGAACGCCTTGCCGCCACCGGTCACGATCTGATTGCCGAAGAAGCGAGCGGCTTGTGGCGGGTCGTGGGCGATGATGCCGACCGCCTCGGCCTCGATGCTGTCGAGGTCAACGTGACCGCCGTTCTCGCGCAGCACGTCCGGCGGGTAGACGGCGCGGAGGATGCGGCGGCGTTCGTCCTTGACGGTGAAGGACAGGCCGGACGGGGGGCGGTCGAACTGGATGTGGACATCCGGCGCGGCTGCCTCGAACTCGCGCTGCGCCCACGACGCCTCGGAGGGGTCCCAGGCGTTGGCCTGCCACGAGCCGCGGCCACCCATGCCGGCGAGGCCGCGGGACTGGACCTCCGCCACACCCATCGGCCCGAGCATCCCGTTCGACCGGGTGTACTGCTCGGCCTGTCCCCAGCTGACGTGGGTGACGCGCTCGCCGAGTCGGCTCTTGCCGCTGGCGGTCACCACGTCGATGCGTCCACCACCTGGGAGACGGATGAACTCCTCGGTGGTCTTGCGGATGCGGTAGGACAGCGGGCCGTCCTCGATCATCGGCTTCAGGGCCGAGAACGTGTTGGAGGTCGCGTCCTCGCTGACGGCGGTCACCTGGATGAGCGCCGTGGGCCAGCGCATCCCCATCGCCTCGCCCACGGCGTAGGGGTACTCCCAGCCGCACGGGCAGCCGCGATCGCTGCACGCCCACCCGGCATCGGGACCGGCCCAGCCCGCGAACAGCGCAGGGCCGTCCCCCTCGATGCAGATGTGGACCGCTTCTTTCGGGTCCTTGCCGAGCTTCTGCGGGCCGACGATGCCGGTGCGACGGTAGACGAACGCGGGGCCCTTGACAGGGTTCTCCGGTACCCACGGCGCGTCGGGCTTGACGAGGTAGTGCCGGCCGAGCGCCCGGTACTGCCAGTCGTACAGCTCGATGGGCTGCCCCTTGCGGAAGCCGTCCGGGATGACGCAATGCGCCTCGGCCCACGCGAGCGCCACGCCCAGCAGCTTGGGCTCAGGCCGAGCGGCGGCCCTCGAGGTCGATGACCTTCGCGAACCGGTCTTGCGGGGAGGCGCGGCGACGGCCATCGGTCGGTCCTGCCTCCTGCTGCTTGGTGTCGGATGCGGAGGCGAAGCGCCAGCGGCGGCGGGCCATGCCGGTCGAGGACAGGCCGAGCGATTCCATCTGCGTCAGCGCCAGCTTCCGGGCGTCCACCTTGGCGTCGAGCTCGGCCGCCTCGCAGAAGGTCCGCACGTACAGCGCGACCTCATCGTGGATGCGCAGGGTCTCCCACTGGGTCGCCTGCCCGGTCCGCCACAGCCGCTCCCACATCGCGTCCTCGCGCTTCGTGGACTCGGTGAGCGGCCACGCGGGGATGGGGCCGTCGCGCTTGTCCGGGATCGTGGTCCACGTCGCCTGGTCGCCGGGACGCTCGCGTCGGATGGCGTCGCTCGACGGGGCGGGACCGCTGTTCGCATGGCCTCCGCTG
>CAZPZK010000203.1:0-5911 GCA_964591095.1 uncultured Moraxellaceae bacterium
GCTCGGTGGCGCTGGCGATCGCCGGCCTGCTGGTCGGTCTCTGGATCATGAGGCCGGCGCTGGCGTGAGCCGGCGCGCCTTCGACGTCATCGTCGCCGGCGCCGGCGCCGCCGGGCTGATGTGCGCCTTGCGCGCCGGCCAGCGTGGCCGCTCGGTTCTGCTGCTCGACCATGCCGACAAGGTCGGCAAGAAGATCCTGATGTCCGGCGGCGGCCGCTGCAACTTCACCAACCTCTTCGTGGAGCCCGGTAACTACCTGTCCGCCAACCCGCATTTCTGCATCAGCGCCCTCAACCGCTACACGCAGTGGGACTTCATCAGCCTGGTGGAAAAGCACCGCATTCCCTACCACGAGCGCAAGCACGGCGAACTGTTCTGCGACGACTCAGCCAAGGACATCCTCGACCTGCTGCTGGCGGAATGCGACCGCGCCAAGGTGACGACCAAGACCCATTGCGAGATCAGCGCCGTCAGCGCCCCCGCTGACGCCAAACCGGGCGAACGTTTCCATCTGCAAACCACACTGGGCGAATTCCATTGCGAATCGCTGATCATCGCCACCGGCGGCCTGTCGATCCCGACCTTGGGCGGCAGCGGTTTCGGCTACTCCCTGGCCAAGCAGTTCGGCCACCACGTGCTGCCCACCCGCGCCGGACTGGTGCCCTTCATGTTCAGCGACGGCTTCAAGGCGGTGACGGAACGCCTGTCCGGGCTGGCGGTGGAAGTGGCGCTCAGCAACGAACTGGCGGCCTTCACTGAAAACATCCTCTTCACCCATCGCGGCGTCAGCGGCCCGGCGGCGCTGCAACTGTCGAATTACTGGCTGCCGGGCGAAAGCCTCCGCGTTGACCTGTTCCCGCAGGAGCAAATGGCCGACTGGCTGAAGGCGCAGAAGAAGGCACACCCGAAATCGCTGCTGCGCACGCTGCTGCACGAGCGCCTGGCGAAAAGCCTGGTGGCGGAACTGCAGGCGCTGCTGTGGCCGGAACTGGCGGAAACGCCGCTGGCGCAATGGACCGACGCGGCACTGGAGCAGCTGGGCGGCCTGCTGAACGGCTGGACGCTGAAGCCGTCCGGCACCGAGGGCTACCGCACCGCCGAAGTGACGCTGGGCGGGATCGACACCACGGAACTGTCGTCGAAGACGATGGAAAGCAAGAAACAGCCGGGACTGTATTTCGTGGGTGAAGTGATGGATGTGACCGGCTGGCTGGGCGGTTTCAACTTCCAGTGGGCGTGGGCGTCCGGGCATGCGGCCGGTCAGTTTGCCTGAGACGGCAACTGCAGCACCGGCAAGCCGCGCACATGGATGTTAGCCGCCGAACGGTTGCGATACTTCGGCAAGGCGGCCTGCCGCAACAGGCCGCCCAGCGTTTCTTTGGGGGCACTGGTTGCCACCCAGTTCGACACCCAGGCCGGAATGGAACCGCCCGGCTTCACCAGCGTTTCAAAACTGATGCGGGTACCGCCGTCGCGCAAAGGCTCGAACAGGAAACGGTTGTCCAGCAACGGAATTCGCACCCGGCCGCTCGATGCCCCGACATAACCGCCAATCGCGGTGGTGTGTACCGTCACGGCCAGGGTTTGCGGATCCTGCTGCGGTTGGTTGCGCAGCACGGCCTCGCGATTGCTCACCGGCCACGGCGCCTTGAATTCGGCGTAATAAACCGGTTCCGGCCAGTCCGGCTGCCGCATCACGCGCTTGCACTGGAACACCCAGTCCGGGAAGGCTTCCAGATCGGAAAAGGCGGCGAGCACGGCCGACATCGGCAAGGATGTTTCCACCACGCCCCGGAACGATTTGACGGCGAATCCCGGCACCTCCCGCACGTAGCTGGTGACTTCGCCGCGCTGGGTTCCCTGTGAAACCAGCTCCCAAGCGGCTACCGGCTGGACCGGCCACGACAGGCACAGGGACGCCAGCACGGCGGGCAGAATTGTTTTCATCAGGCGCTGTCCTTTATTGTTATTCCGAACAAGCATAGACGGCCGTTGCTGCCCTTTCCTTGGGAATTCAGGACATTCCGCCGCAGGCGGGGTGGCGACGGAAACGACAATAGTATCGATACAATGCGCCCGGTGCCTTGGCATAGAATGGCGCATCCCCGCGCCGGCCATGCCGGACGCCCCCTTACCACTTCGAACGCGAGAGACTGCCATGGAGCCCATTACCCTTGTCCTGCTGATCGCGGGACTGATACTGCTGACCTTTGGTGCCGATGTGCTGGTCAAAGGCGCGTCCAGCCTGGCCGGATCGCTGGGCATCAGCCCGCTGGTCATCGGCCTCACCGTCGTGGCCTTCGGGACCAGCGCCCCGGAAATGGCGGTCAGCGTCTCCTCTGCCTGGAAAGGCTCGGCGGAAATCGCCGTCGGCAACGTCGTCGGCAGCAACATTTGCAACGTGCTGCTGATTCTGGGCCTTTCCGCCGTGGCCGCCTCGCTGGTGGTGCAGAAGCAACTGGTGCGCTTCGATATCCCGATCATGATCTTCTTCTCCCTGCTGGTGCTGGCCATGGGCCTGGACAAGGGCATCAGCCGTCTGGACGGGGCCATCCTCTTTGCCGGCATCGTGGCTTACTCTGTGTTCCTGATCCGCGAGGCGCGGCGCGAAGGCGTCAGCACCGTGGAGGGCGTGGAGGCAATTGAAAGCAACCCGATGTGGAAGAATCTGGCCTTCATCGGCGCCGGTCTGGGCATGCTGATCCTGGGCTCGCAATGGCTGGTGGACGGCGCGGTTGCCATTGCCAAGTACGCCGGACTGAGCGAACTGGTGATCGGTCTGACCATCGTCGCCGTCGGCACATCGCTGCCGGAACTGGCCACCAGCGTCATGGCCAGCCTGAAGGGCGAACGCGACATCGCCATCGGCAACGTGCTGGGCAGCAACATTTTCAATATCGGCGCGGTGCTGGGCATTTCCGGGCTGGTGGCCCCGAACGGCCTGCCGGTGGCGGCCTCTTCGCTGGTACTGGACATCCCGGTGATGATCCTGGTGGCGCTGACCTGCCTCCCGGTTTTCCTGACCCGTTACACGGTTAGCCGCGCCGACGGCGTCGCCTTCCTGCTGTGCTATGTTGCCTATGTGACTTACCTGATCATGAGCACGCAGAACAGCCCGATGCTGGCTACCGTGGCTCCCGCCCTGGTGGTGCTGGTCACCGCCTGCGTGGCCTGGTGGATGCTGGATGTGATCCGTTACCTGAAGCGAGAAACCGCATGAGCGACAAGAAACTGACCCGTTCGCGGCAACACAACATCATTGCTGGCGTCATGGGCGGCATTGCCGACTGGCTGGGCTGGAGCCCGTTCAAGGTGCGGTTGCTGTTCGTGCTGGCGTCCTGCCTGTTTGTGGCCGTGCCCGGTATTTTGATCTATATCGTGCTGTGGTTTTTGATGCCGCTGGAAGAGGAGTAGCTGCCAGGCCAAGGCATTTACCATCCCCGGAATACAGCGACCGTTACGCTAAGCCTATGCGCCTTGCTGGCATCCGGATTATCCGCAAGCCAGCGGAGGCGGTAGTGCCTCCCATGGAGCTCCATGCCCCAAGCCCCGGTTCCGGGCTCCCATAACAGCTCCGGGTTGCCGGGCAGGCGTTCCGAACCCAGGCTCAAGGTTGCCAGAGCGCCCAACCTGTTTGACTGTACTACCCCTCCTGCCTTGATCCCTCCCGCTGTCAAATACGTTACCCATGCTTCTGTCCGGACAGGTAAATGCTGCAGATAACGATCATCAACCGACAGCTGTCCCGTCAGTGACCTCTGCGCCGGGTCTGCTTGATAATCAAAATCATACCGGGTCGCAGGTGCATCCCGCCAATACAGCCGGCCCAGAAGGTCGCGGGCCAGCAGCCCCAACGTCAGCGAAGGCCGGGGCTGCCACTGCGCACCTATATCCAGGCTGTAACCGATGGCCTCAGGCCCTTTGGGATGCCAACCCAGATCATCTTCGTGCAAGCGCGGTTGGTCATAATGATAATCCACCTGTAAATCAGCCGACCGAAAATCCCGGCTGTCGAATCCGGGTGTACGAAGGTTGACGGAACCATCAACAGCACCCTCGGTCAACCCATATCCTTGCAGCAGGTTGATGGCGGGCGACAGCGTCAGCCCCGGTCGTGGAGAGAAGTCATGCTTCCAGCGGAATCCCCAGGCCTCGGTATGACGGGCGCGGATTTCAATCGGGTAAGCGCCGGATACGGGCGTGCCGTCATGGGCATAGGTATGGTAGAACCGGGCTGTTCCCTCATGGAAAGACAACAGGTAATCATATCGCCACAACAAGGCGAACTCGTCGTTGCCCTCCCGACGGGACAACTCCGCGCGCGCATGGGCGAAAGCCTGATCGCCCCGTGACAAGCTATCACTCCAGTCGTGGGTAAAGGCATGAATGGCAACCGGCTCGCTGTAGGCATCCGCTTTCAGGGAAAAACTCAAGCCGTCTCCGGCGAGCGCACTACCGGCGAGCAGCAAGGACAAACTGGCTGCAAGCGACTTTTTCATAAAAAAAGGACGGCATGACTGCCGTCCTTGTCCATTTGAGGTGAGGGTATCAGAGCGCCATCAGGCTGTTATCGGTGAAACGAGCCACCGGCAGGCCGTTAAGGGTATAGATCCAGCCCAGTTCCTTGCCGTTAAGTTTGATCGCCACCTTTTCACTCTCTTCGTTCACACCGATGTCTACCTTGACGCCATCCAGATTGGTCAGCGAAATTGCCGGTTCGCCACCTACTACGGGCGAGGTGATTGTCAGTTTGTCTGCGCCTTGTCGCAGCACGGCAGTAAACTCTCCACCCTCAAACGCAGTACGCTTGGCAGTGATGCTGGCATCAAAATCAACATCTGTGCCAGGGAGTTTGATCTTCGTGGTCAGGCTCAGCACCGGACGGGCGAAATGGGTCGCGTCCTCAACGAAGTCCTCAGAGCTGTATGCCAGAACGCCGTTCACTGTAACATTGGATGCCGAATTGAAGTTCAGGGATGCAGGGAACATATAGTCACCTTCATTTTCGACATGAGCCTGCAATTCGTAGGGAGTCCAGCCAGAATCCATCATGGCCTTTAGAGATCCTGGCACTGTGGTAGAGCCATGACAGCCCAGCCATAATACTCCCAAAGTAAGAGACTCGGCCGTCAAGCACGTTGGGGAGTGACTGGCCATTTTAAGATTCAGTTGCGTAGCTGAGCCACCATAATACCTTCCCGCACCGAAAATACCGGCGTTGGTAGACAGGTAGGCAATCTTTGCCGCCGCATCATAGCGATAGGTGAACATACCGGATCTAACATGCCCCTCCTCGGGCGATACCTTGGGATTGGAGCCGGCATAAGTTATCGACAGAGCCGCCTCCATGACATCCCCGTTTACACTACTGAAAGTTCCCTTGAGGCTGGTTGTGTCCGGCATCGGCCATTCGCGTTGCTCGGCTCCATGCGCCTCAGCCAGCATAGCCTTCACGGCTTTCCATTCCGCACTGCCGACAAAGCTGCTGAATTCAGAGGCTGGCGCCTTGAGGGCCTTCAACTCGACCCGATCAAACTTGATCAACACCGACTGCGGGCTTTCCGCCTCTTCCTCGGCATCACGGGCATTAATACTCTTCGCTGTGGCGTAAGTTATCTGCATACGGCTGTCGGTCGCCGCCGGGAAAGAGAATTGCAGGTCGGTGCTGGCAACCTTACCGCCCGGACTGATAATCAGTTCATGCGTCGTCGTCGCAGTCGTCTCAGACGGGTAAATCAGTTTGAGTCCCGTCACAGTAAAGGCCATGGATGCGCCGTCATTGACCGATTGCGGAACCCAAGCCGCTCCGTTCCAGACGTAGCTGGTCCGCAAGGGCTGGATCGTGATGGCTCCGTTCAGGGTAACTGTCCGTGCAGTGCGATCCACCACCAATTGCATGCCTGCGCCCGCC
>CAZPZK010000204.1:0-5864 GCA_964591095.1 uncultured Moraxellaceae bacterium
TGCCTGTAATTCAATGGCCTGCATGATGCTGCCCCTGCTTGTGCATGGAGTGACTGTAGCGTTATTCGACTATTCGGGCAAGGGCAAATGAATTCGGGGTCAGAGCAATAATTCCTCCCGGAAGTGTCGATCAGCACATGACTCATGCCGCATCAGCATCCATGCGCCGGCGCGGAACATCCGGCATGTCCGGCACCATTCCGCCCAGCCGCTTGGCGGCCTGTACACGCACAAACACTTTCATCGCCTCGCGGAAAATATCCGACTTTTCCATATCCGGATCGGCCAGTTCCAGGGCTTTCTCATAGAGCGCGTCATCAATGGTTACGGTGGTTCGCATGGCGCACCTCATCAAATACGATGCTATATTGCACCAGATGAAGCATCATCACAATTTTGAGGGTCTTTGCGACTCAGAGCAAAATTCCTGCCCACTGAGCCGCATACCATCATCCTTTGTTTGGTGAAATCTCCAATGGTAAGATCAAAAAAATAATCACCCGCCAGGAGACAACCCATGTTGCCCTCGACCGTGCTGCAAGACATCGAACAACTGCCACCGGCGGCGCAAAGCCAAATCATCGACTTCATTGAATTCCTGAAGACCCGTTATCCGGCCTCCCCATCGGTGACACAACCGATAGAGCAGACGTTCGGGGCCATTCATGTGCAAAAGCGTGTCAGTCTGGAGCAGATGGATGAAGCCATCCGGCAAGGCGGCGCGTCGTGATTGCAGTTGATACCAATGTATTGGTGCGGGTGCTGACGGATGATGACGCATCACCTGAGCAGACACGGCAGGCCCGGCAATTGGTCAAAGCGGCCGGAGCCGTATTTGTCCCTCAAATTGTGCAGGTTGAGCTGGTATGGGTGCTGGAACGCGCCTACGGACTGGATAAGTCGCAGATACTGGCGGCATTGGAATTGCTGCGGGACAGCCCGGTTTATCAACTTCAACACCAAGCCCGGTTTGCTTTGGCTGTAGAACGCTTTCGTCTTGGCAGTGCAGGCTTTGCCGATTCACTGATTGTTGTGGAAAGCGAACACCGGCAGGCGGTCTTGTGGACATTCGACCGGAAGCTGGGCAAGCATCAAGGTGTGCAGTTGTTGGTGGCGAATGGGGGCTGACGGCCCCCTCTCTCCCCTCAAACCGTCGGTGTCCCCGCGTCCAGTGTCAGCGTGAACCATCCCCCCGCAATGTGCTTGTGCGTCCACACCCCCAGCAGCACCACCTTGCCGTTGTCATCGCTCAGCAGCTTGAAGTAGTCCTTCCACGGCTGATGGTCGTAGTTCATCGTCGCCGTGGTTTCACCCCGCCAGCGGATATCGGTCATGCCGACATTGCCCCACAGCGGCACCGGCGAAAAAATCCGGCCTTTCCAGTTGAACAGCAGCGGGTCGCCCTTCTCGGCGCTGCGGTAGCGCTTGCCCCAGGCCAGTCCCAGCTTGGACAGCGGCCGCACGATGGCCCATTCCGCCAGGTCGAGCACCGAATGGTTGGTGCGCACGATGCGGCCCTTCCAGGTGCGGCCGATCAGGTCGTCGCGGGCGCTGACGGCGGGCAGGGCATCATAGAGCCGCACCAGATCCTGTTCGTGGAAGGCGATGTCGTCGCCACTCAGCAGTTGTTGTTTCAGCGCCTCCACCGGCAGGCCGGTGCCGCTGAGATCCTGGGTCGCGAATCCGTGGTCATTCCAGACCGATTTTTTCGGTTGCAGGTAGCACAGGCCGCCAATGGCGTAATTGAGCGGAAACATCGCCCATTGCACCAGGTCATAGGCTACGGGCGGAAAGTGCAGCACCACGGGGGGCTTGGCAGTCGTCATGGTCAATGCTCCGGGGAAGCGTGGGGAGGAAAGCCGTGATCGTTCACCATAAATGAATGAACGTTCATTCATTTATGGTAGAAGGGGGAATGGGGCGTGTCAATAGCCGCCCGTCCGGCGGGCGGCGGGGCGGGGGATGCGAGCGGATGCGCGTTGGCGGAGGGGGGTCAGAACGATTGCTGGGCTTGCAGCGACCACTGCAGGCCCTTGACCCGGCCGCGATCGGTGAGCGGGGCGGCCAAGTCCAGGTGCATGACGTGATTGGGCCGCGCCTTGGAGGAGTTGATCCGCAAGCCGATGCCGATGTCGGCGAGGACGCGTTCGCTCTGCACCAGGGTTCCCGAGCGGTCCCACGCCTGACCGACCTCGGCAAAGGCGGCTGAACCCAGCCGGAACAGGTTGAAGACATGCCGCCGGTAAAAATGCCGCCGCTCCACGTTCAGCACCAGCCGCCGGTCGCCCTGTTGCCAGCCCGCCGGATAGCCGCGCAGCAGGGTGTCGCCGCCCGCTTTCAGCAGCAGGTCGGCGCTCAGGCCGCGACCGGCATCCAGGCTGAGCTGCGCGTGCCAGCGGTTGTCGGGGTCGATCAGGTAATCATAGCGGGCGGCGGCGCCATACACCGAATCCACCCAGACGCCCGCCGTTTCATCCCAATGCAGGTCGGCGGTGACGGTGGTGCGCAGCAGGTGGTGCGCGCCGAAGCCGACGGTATTGTCATAGTCGAATTCCACGATCAGCGCATCGGTGGCGGACGGCAGCCAGCCGTTGGTGGCACCGACGCGCAGCCGCCATTCCTCGCCCAGGCTGACATCCTCGTTGCGGAACAGTTGCGACAGGTTGGAGGTGGTGATGAAGGTGTTTTCGCGGCGTTCGAATTCCAGCCAGGGATAGGCCAGCCGACGGTCGGCGGGCAGGGGGGCGCTGTAGGCCGGGTCCTGGCGGTCAAAGTCCTGATGGTCATGGGTGAGCCCCAGCCGCCAGCGCCGCGCCGCGCCGTCGCGCGGCGGGCGGGCATAGCCGGCATAGGCCTCAACGAATTGATGCCGGTCGTCATAGCGGTTGGTGGTGACGCCGGCGGCACTTTCCGTTACGCCGCGCCGGTCGTCATAGCCGGTGATGCCCGCCGCCCAGCGGCTGTCAAAGGCATAAAAGGGACGGTCGAAGCTAAAGTCGGCGCGGCGGCCGTCGTCGTTGCGCGCATAGCCCGCCGCGACATGGGTATGGCCGTCAAGAAGATGCTTGCTGTCAAAGCCCAGCACCAGGCCGCTGCGTTCGGCGTTTTTCTTCCATGACAGGTTGATGCCGTGGCCGTAGCCCAGCAGGTTGTCGTCGGTGATGCCGAAGGAGGTGCTGTTTTCCCCGCCCGCGCGCTTGAAGGAGGCGGTTGGCTGCAGGGTCCAGATGTCGCGCGCCACCACCAGCAGGCGGATGCTGTCCGCGCAGACGGCTTCCGGGATGATCATGGCGTCATAAAGGTAGCCGGCGCCGCGCAGGATGCGTTCGCTTTCCCGCAGGCGGTCGCTGTCCAGGGGCTCGCCGGTCTTCAGCAGTAGTTGCCGTTGCAGCGTGTCGGCACGGGTCGGGGTGTGCAGTCGGTTGATGCCGCGATAGAGCCGGTGGTTCTCGCGCTTGTCCGCTTCGTTGAAGATCGGCAGCGTCACCACGGTGATGCGCTCGATGCGCAAGCCCTGCCAGCGGCGCGGGTCTTCCGCCTGCCGGGTGGCGACGAAGTCGAACAGGCGCGGGTCGTCACGGGTGTACAGCACCGTGCAGCCATCATCCTTGGCGGCGGCGGCGGCGGCGGTCATCAGACACGCCAAAAGGAGCGGGCGCAGGCAATAAGCCGGGGACAGGGGCATGGTGGCGACGACATCGGGCTAAGGGGCTGGGAGGAGGCTAGCATGCGCGGCTTAAGTCCGGCTTAAGTCCCGCCGCACGGCGGGCCGGGGCACCGGCGGCGGGACTCATTCCGCCTCCATCGCCGGGGCGCCGAGCTTTTTCATCAGCGCGTCCGGGGCTTTCAGCGCCGGGGCTGCGGCGGGCGTGTCGGCGGCCGGTGCGTCGCGGAGGAAGCGGTCCCAGAAGCCGTAGCCCAGCGCACCCCACAGCAACAGCATCAGCAGCAGTTCAAACAGCGTCTTCGGTTCCTTTTCGCGGAGCGCCTGCCGCGTATTCATGGCCGTGCCGCGGATGTTGAAGGAGTCGCAGGCCGGGCATTTGCCGCCCGGAAACCGGCGGCTGGAGCGGTTGCCGCAGTCGTTGCAGATATAGGCCATGACGTCGCAAAGGATTCGTGATCGTTCTAGCAAAATACAACGTCTGTCCGGGGAATGCCATGCCGGGGCGAAAGGGCCGGTTTGTCGCGGCGGCCGCCGGCTTTGTGAGTGGCGTCACAATTGTCGGCCCGCCGTGACCGGGGTTTTCCGGCATATACTTGAGCCTTGCTCATTATTTGCGGAAGCCTGTTTCCATGCCCACTCTGAAGCCCTCGCGGATGGTATTGGCCGTCGGCCTGCCGGCGGCCCTGCTCGGCTGGGGGCTGGGCGCCGCCCTGCCGCTGCCGGGCGCGGCGGCGGTCTGGGTTGCCGGTATCGGCGGCGGGTTGGCGGGTTGGCTGGCCTGCGCCGGCATCGGGTCCGGAGTCCGGGCGCGGCGTCTGGCCGGGGCGCTGACCCGGGAACTGCGCGACAGCGAGATGCGGCTCAATTTCGCGGTCAGCGGCTCCGGGCTGGGTGTGTGGGACTGGGATTTGCCAAGCAACCGGCTGTTCTATTCCCCGCGCTGGAAACAGATGCTGGGTTACGAGGCCGCCGACATCGGCGACCGCCCCGAGGACTGGGAAAACCTGATCCATCCCGATGAGCACGAGGACGTGGTGGCGCAGTGCAACGACTGTGTCGCGGGCAAGGTGGATTCCTACGATGTGCAATACCGCATGCGCTGCCGCGACGGCAGCTACAGCTGGGTCCGCGACCGCGGGATGGTGTCGGTGCGCGATGCCGCCGGCAAGCCGCTGCGCATGATCGGCACCCTCTCGGACATCAACGGCCAGATGCGGGCGCTGTTGCAACTGCGCCTGCTGGCGCGCCTGCATGCGGTGCTCAGCGAGAGCATGGCGGCCATGCTGCACGGCGCCACGCCGGAGCAACTGTTCCAGCGCATTTGCGAGGTGGTGGTGCGCCAGGGCGGCCGCGTCATCGGCGCGCTGACCTTCTACGCCGCCGAGGTGGGATGGTATGACCCGGAAATCCGCCAGCTTTGCGAAGGCCTCGGCGCACAGATCAGCTTTGCGCTCGACAAGTACGCGGCGGATGCCGCCACCGCCGGACGCCCGGCAAACTGATCCAGACGCCCAGTCAAGTTTCCCACGCGCGAATTCCCTAAGTTTGGCCGATAGCAGACCCGGAAAACCGGGCCTTCCCTGTCCCCGACACAAGAACAACCCGGGAGTTCCATCATGATCTACGCCAACCCCAACCACGAAGGCTCCGTCATCCATTTCAAGGGCCGCTACGAGAACTACATCGACGGCGGCTGGGTGCCGCCGGTCAAGGGCCAATACCTCGACAACCTCAGCCCGGTCAACGGCGAGGTCTTCTGCCAGGTGCCGCGCTCCACCGCCGAGGACATCGAGCTGGCGCTGGACGCCGCCCACCGCGCCTTTGCACTGTGGGGCCAGACCTCCGTCACCCAGCGCAGCAACATCCTGCTGCGCATCGCCGACCGCATCGAGCAGAACCTGGAAATGCTGGCCGTGGCCGAAACCTGGGACAACGGCAAGGCCGTGCGCGAGACGCTGGCCGCCGACATCCCGCTGGCGGTCGACCACTTCCGCTATTTCGCCGGCTGCATCCGCGCCCAGGAAGGCAGCATGGCCGAGATTGACGGCCAGACCGTCGCCTACCATCTCCACGAGCCGCTGGGCGTGGTCGGCCAGATCATTCCGTGGAACTTCCCGCTGCTGATGGCGGCCTGGAAGCTGGCTCCGGCGCTGGCGGCGGGCAACTGCGTGGTGCTGAAGCCCGCCGAGCAGACCCC
>CAZPZK010000205.1:0-5809 GCA_964591095.1 uncultured Moraxellaceae bacterium
CCAGTGTCAAGCTTTTATTTTCATCGGCCGCCTTGGCGCCGTTTACTCATTCTGCTCAACTCCCGCCAGCATTTCTGCTTAGAGGCGGAAGGCGGCGCATTCTACTGCATCCGCGCACCGTGTCAAGGCCCTGATTTCGCAAGCCGCGAAAGCAGGCTCCCTGACCCTTACGACACGCTTAAAAATCACAACCCTATGATTTTGCTGGACTTATTTACCCAGCAGCGCGTCGGCGTGGGGCGCATTATAGACGCCCCTGCCGCGGTGTCAAAGCATTTTGACAGGAGCGCGCTCAAGCGTTCACTTATCATTCATTTAGCCTGTTTCGCCTGCAGCTCTTGTCTCTTCTGACCGATCCACGTTTGCACTATCGACCACCGGATCACGAACAACACCAGCAACCACAGCGCGTAGGGCCATACAGCCCAAATTCCAGTTTTCTTCAACCAGATGAAATGTAACAACCCAGTGATTGCCGCCAGATAGACCAATCTGTGCAACTCCTTCCATTTTCTGCCTAATCTTGCTTGCCACTTCCGTGTTGAGGTCACTCCCAGCGGCACCAGGATCAACCATGCGGCGAATCCCGCCAGGATATAGGGCCGTTTGGTCAACTCCTTGGCCAATATCGTAAAATCCGCCCCCATCAATAGGAAGATGTATGAAACCAGGTGCATTGTTGCGTAGAACAAGGCATAGAGCCCCAGCATCCGCCGGTACTGAAGCCATTTACCCTGACCGGTCAGTATCCTGATCGGAGTCAAGGACAGGCAGGCAAGCAACCATCTCACTGCCCACAAGCCTGTAAAGTCAACCACGGCCTTGGCGGGGTCAGGCCCCAACTTTGCAGTCATGACTGCCTGGACAAGCCATGCAAATGGCAACAACCCTAGCAGGAAGCTAAACCTGCCACCCCAAACCCAAGCCTGGATCTTCAAAAGTATTTCACCAGGCTCATGCCTCTGTAGAGACCCGCCACGTCTTTTGCATAACCATTAAACGGCAAGGTTGGCCGCCAGTTCGGATTGAAAATTGATGCTGGCAGTCTCCGTTCCCTCGCCTGAGACCAGCGTGGATGATCAACCGCGGGATTGACGTTGGCATAAAAGCCATATTCCCTAGGCGCCATGCTTGACCAGGTTGTCTTGGGTTGCTCCGCCATGAAGCGGATGCGGACAATGGATTTGATACTTTTAAAACCGTATTTCCAGGGCACAATCAAACGTAGCGGCGCCCCATTCTGCGCCGGCAGACTGCGTCCATACAAACCCACAGCCAGTGTCGTCAGAGGGTGCATCGCCTCGTCAAGGCGTAACCCCTCAACATAAGGCCAGTCCAGCGCGCGGGATCGCTGATTAGGGAACTGCTTGCTATCTAGCAAAGTGGTAAATTCCACGTAGCGCGCGCCGCTTGAAGGCTCAAACCGGCGCAAGAGGTCACCCAGGGAAAATCCAAGCCAGGGCACGACCATCGACCAAGCCTCCACGCAGCGGAACCGGTATATTCGATCCTCCAAGGCATGGGGTCGCAAGATATCTTCCAGTGCATAGGCCCCGGGTTTGGCGCACAATCCCTCGACTGACACTTTCCACGGATCCGGACGGAAATCACCTGATTTCTCGGAAGGATCTTCTTTATCCAGCCCGAATTCATAGAAGTTATTGTAGGTTGTCACACTGTCATAGGGCGTCAGTGTTTCTCCGGTATTGTTCAGCCCCGTCTTGCGTCCTCTGATTTTTTGCTTTAGCCATGCAGGAACATCCGAACGATCGCTGGCCGCCTCATAGGGTGAAGCGGCTATCGCAAATCCCGGCAATAATGAGGACATACCCACATAGCCCAAGGCCTGGAGCATCTCGCGACGCTCCAGGAACACGGATTCCGGCGTGATTTGATCGGATGAGACCGGCAAGCCGGTCCGGGAGAAAAGAGACATGGGCGCACTCCTGGCGCCCTGCCCGGCTGAATCAGGCGGCTGGGCGCAACTTGTTCCACAGCGCGGTAACCGGCGCTGACGCGGCATACACAAACGACACAGCCAGCAGGCCAATGGGCAAGTCATAGGCCACTATGCCGATGACCAGCACGACCGGCAGCATCACGGCAAACGGAACGCGGCTGCGGTCCAGTTGCTTGAAACTGTAGTAGCGAAAGTTGCTGACCATCAGGAATCCGGCCAGCACGGTAATCAATGCCGCCACAACCGCCAGCTCCCACTCACGTCCCGGAACCCGGTTGTCGACACCGGCCCAGACCATGCTGGCGATGATCGCCGCCGCCAACGGGCTGGCCAGGCCAATAAAGTAACGCTTGTCGACACTGCCAATCTGCACGTTAAAACGCGCCAATCGGAAGGCGGCGGACGTGGTGTAGATAAAGGCGCAAATCCAGCCAAACTTGCCAAGCGTCTGCAGGCTCCAACTGAATACCACCAGGGCCGGAGCCACGCCGAAAGACACCAGGTCGGAAAGCGAATCATATTGCTCGCCAAACGCACTCTGGGTATTGGTCATGCGTGCTACACGCCCGTCCATGCCGTCGAAAACGGCCGCCATGAAAATGGCGATGACCGCCGGCTCAAACCGGCCCTGCATGGCGGCGATGATGGCGTAGAACCCGGAAAACAAGGCCGCCGTGGTAAAGAGGTTGGGCAGGAGATAAATGCCCTTGTTGCGGACCTTGCGGCCGTCGCCGTCGTCCTCTTCTTCCTCCACCTCGAAGGTGATGCCTTCGTAATCATCCTGGTCATCAGTCGGTTTTTGCATGTGCGGAGCACCTGTTCCCTTGGAAACCCCGATGATAATCATGCCATCCGCCGGATGCTACGGCTTTGTTGTTTGGATGCATGACTTCGGGATTTGTTTCAGTGAAAAAATGAAAAAGGGCGCAACTGGTGCGCCCTCTTCCCGAACAAGCCTGAAGGATCAGTTCTTGGTCTGGTCGACCAGCTTGTTCTTGTGGATCCACGGCATCATCGCGCGCAGCTGGCCACCGACCACTTCGATCGGGTGGGCGGCGTTCAGACGACGGCGGGCAGTCATGGACGGGTAGTTGGTACGGCCTTCCAGGATGAACATCTTGGCATATTCGCCGGTCTGGATGCGCTTCAGGGCGTTGCGCATCGCTTCACGGGACTGCTCGTTGATGACTTCCGGCCCGGTTACGTATTCACCGTACTCGGCGTTGTTGGAAATCGAGTAGTTCATGTTGGCAATGCCGCCTTCGTACATCAGGTCGACGATCAGCTTCAGCTCGTGCAGGCACTCGAAGTAGGCCATTTCCGGGGCATAGCCGGCTTCCACCAGGGTTTCGAAGCCCATCTTCACCAGTTCCACGGCGCCGCCGCACAGCACGGCCTGTTCGCCGAACAGGTCGGTTTCGGTTTCTTCGCGGAAGTTGGTTTCGATGACGCCGCCCTTGGTGCCGCCGTTGGCTGCCGCGTAGGACAGGGCGATCTGCTTGGCGTTACCGGACTTGTCCTGGTAAATGGCGATCAGGGAAGGCACGCCGCCGCCCTTCAGGTATTCGGAACGCACGGTGTGACCCGGACCCTTCGGGGCAACCATGATCACATCGAGGTCGGCGCGCGGCACAACCTGATTGTAGTGCACGTTGAAGCCATGGGCGAAGGCCAGCGTGGCGCCCTGCTTGATGTTGGGGGCAACGTTGTTGGCGTAGACTTCCGGGATGTTTTCGTCCGGCAGCAGGATCATGACGAGATCGGCGCCCTTCACGGCTTCGTCCACTTCAGCTACCTTGATGCCGGCCGCTTCGACCTTGGCCCAGGATGCGCCGCCCTTGCGCAGGCCGACGGTGACGTCAACGCCGGAATCGCGCAGGTTCTGGGCATGGGCGTGGCCTTGCGAACCGTAGCCGATGATGGAGACCTTCTTGCCGCGGATGATGGAAAGGTCGGCGTCTTTATCGTAATAAACTTGCATGAGAGTTCCTCTTGGTTGGGGGACCGGGGATCGCCCCGAGCCTGGCCCTCCCCGTCCGGGGAGGACACGGTTAGCGTTAAATACTCAGAACCTTTTCGCCACGGGCGATGCCCGAAACGCCGCTGCGCACGACTTCCAGCACGGTCGTTTCCGACAGCGCCTGGATGAAGGCGTCCAGCTTATCGGAGGTTCCAGCGAGCTGGATGGTGTAGGTGGTTGCCGTGACATCCACGATCTGGCCGCGAAAAATATCCGCCGTGCGCTTGATCTCGGCGCGGACGGCGCCGGTGGCCTTGACCTTGATCAGCATCAGTTCACGCTCGATGTGCGCTCCCTCGCTCAGGTCAACCACCTTGACCACTTCCACCAGCTTGTTGAGTTGCTTGGTGACCTGTTCAATCTTGTGCTCATCACCGTTGGTGGTCAGCGTCAGCCGCGACAGGGTAGGGTCATCCGTCGGTGCAACCGTCAGGGTTTCAATGTTGTAGCCACGCTGGGAAAACAGCCCCACCAATCGGGACAGCGCACCCGGCTCGTTTTCCATCAGGACAGAAATGATACGACGCATGATCAGGTACGCTCCGTTTTCGACAGCCACATGTCGCGCATGGAATTACCCTGGATCTGCATCGGGTAGACATGCTCGAACTGGTCCACATACACATCAATGAACACCAGACGGTCTTTCATGGCCATGGCCTCGCGCATGCGCGGTTCCAGTTCGGCGGGATCGGTGATCTTCATGCCGACATGGCCATAGGCTTCGACCAGCTTGACGAAATCGGGCAGCGACTCCATGTAGGAGTTGGAGTGGCGGCCTTCATACTGCATGTCCTGCCACTGCTTGACCATGCCCAAGGCGCGGTTGTTCAGGTTGAGTATCTTGACGGGCAATCCGTACTGGAGACAGGTGGAAAGCTCCTGGATATTCATCTGGATCGAGGCTTCACCGGTCACGCAAACCACGGTTTCTTCCGGATAGGCCATCAGGCAGCCCATCGCGGCGGGCAGCCCGAAGCCCATGGTGCCAAGACCACCCGAATTGATCCATTGCCGCGGACGATCATACTTGTAATAGAGCGCGGCAAACATCTGGTGCTGACCGACATCGGAAGTCACGATGGCCTTGCCTTCCGTGACCTTGTACATCATCTCGATCACTTCCTGCGGTTTCATCTCGCCCGGCTTGGCGGGCTCGTAACGCAGGCCGTGGTGTCCGCGCCACTGGTTGATCTGTTGCCACCATTGCGCCAACGCCTCGGGGCTGGGCTTGCTGACTCCCATCTGTTTGAGTTGGGAAAGCATTTCGGTGAGGACCGGTTCCACCGCACCAACAATCGGAATATGCGCCGAAATGGTCTTGGAGATCGCGGCCGGATCGATGTCGATGTGAATGACCTTGGCCCCAGTGCAGAACTTCTTGGGGTTGTTGGTGACACGGTCATCGAAACGGGCGCCGATGGCGAGGATCAGGTCGGAATGATGCATGGCCATGTTGGCTTCATACGTGCCATGCATGCCCAGCATGCCAATGAACTGGGGATCCGTTCCAGGGAATCCCCCAAGCCCCATCAAGGTATTGGTGACCGGAAAATTGAGCAGGCGTGCCATCTCGGTCAGGAGCGCCGAGGCGTTGCCCTGGACGACGCCGCCGCCGGTGTAGATCACCGGACGCTTGGCCTGCAGCAACTCATCAATTGCCTTGCGGATCTGACCGGCATGCCCCCGTCCCGGCGGATTGTACGAGCGCAACTTGACCTTTTCGGGGTACTCGTACGGGTACTTGTCGTTGGGGTTGGTGCAGTCCTTGGGAATATCGATCACCACAGGCCCCGGACGACCGGAAGCGGCAATGTAAAAGGCCTTCT
>CAZPZK010000206.1:0-5807 GCA_964591095.1 uncultured Moraxellaceae bacterium
GGCGTGGATGGCATCAAGGTAGCGGAGGCGGTCGCCCTCGACATGCTGGCGCGGGCGGAGGATCCGGTGTGAGGCTTGAAGACGCGCGCAAGCTGCATCAGAAGAAGTACCGCGAGGAATTCGGCTGTTTTCTGGTGGAAGGCGAACATCTGGTGCTGGAGCTGGAAAAGGCCGCGCGCGGTTTGGCTGTCTGGCAGTCCTCGCATCTCTACGTGACCGAAGCCTATGCCGATTGGCCGGGGCCGTTCCGCAAAACGGTCGTGACCGACCGGCAAATGGCGCAACTGGCGGACACGCAATCCCCGCAGGGCATCCTGGCGGTGGCGCCGATGGTGTGTCCGCCCGCCACGGCCGGCACCACAAGAACGGTTTATCTGCACGAGATCCAGGACCCCGGCAATCTGGGCACCATCCTGCGGACCCTGGGCTGGTTTGGCGGTTTCCGCTGCCTGCTCAGTCCCGGCAGTGTCGATCCCTTCAATCCCAAGGTGGTGCGCGCCAGCATGGGCGCGATTTTCCATGTACCGCTGGAACGGGATGTTCCACCGGAGTCGCTGTCGACGCGCTTTGCCCGGATTGCCTGCCTCGACATGCAGGGCCGGTCGATTGCCGACACCGGGTTCCGCGATTTTGATTGCTATGTCTTTGGCAATGAAGCGCGCGGTATTCCCCGCGAGGCGCTGGCCCGGTGGCGCGCGCAACCGTTCAGCATTGCCGGATGCGGGGATATCGATTCACTCAATCTGGCGTCGGCGCTCAGCATGTGTATTTACGAGTTGAGCCGTTGCTGATCGGCGACGTGGCGGAAATGACGATTTTTTCACATGCCGACGCCGGGTTTTTGGGGTATGTTCCGGCATACCCTTAACCCTTTGGCGCGGAGCGGAACCATCATGACAGTGCGGACGTGGACAAGGTGCGGCATGGCCGGTTTGGGCCTGATGCTGGCGCAAGCCGCCGTGGCGGCACCGGATACCGCCAAGGCCGGCCAGTTTGTCAACTGCGTGGCGATTGCCGAAGACCAGAAGCAGCGCGATCCCGATCCGCAAATGAAGCAACACTGGATGGAGCTCAGTGAAATCTACGCGGCCAATGCCTTTTTCTTTTCGCAGGATGTGAACTACCTGCTCAGCCGCATCCGCAAGAGTTTCCAGACGCTGGACAACATGCGCGCCTACCTGCCGGCGCAATCCGTCAACAACACGGTGCTCGCCACGCTCAAACAATGTGACGCGCTGGCGGAAGGGCACCCTGAGCGCCTCGAACCTTACCTGAACGCGATGGATGCCTACATCAAGGAGCAGGAAGCCAAGGAAGCGCCGTCGGCCTCGACGATCCAGCCCTGAGCGGGAACGTTGCCGCGCATCCGCCTGCGGAATCCGTTGTCAGCGTACCCCTTCCAACCTACACTAGAGCGCATACCATCCACGAAAAAACCCGTGACCGGTCAGCACGACGGCAACTTCCCCGCCGTTATCCTGAATGCAGGGCTGAAGTCCGGCCACCAGAGAGCCTTGCCCATGTTTTATCAGGGTGTCCTGAAGAAAATGCGCGCGCGGAGTGAAAACCCGGTGCGTTATGAATTGCCGGTCGGTGATTTTGCTGTTCCGTTGAATGAATATCTGGGACAAACGATTCGATTACAGTATACCTGACGGATTTTTTGCCTGAATTGCGGCCAGAAAACCGCCAAGTCCTTCAGCCAGGGATTTTGCTACAAGTGTTTTCGCAGCTCGGCGGCGGCCGATATGTGCATCATGAAGCCGGAAACCTGCCATTTTCACCTGGGTACCTGCCGCGAGCCGGAGTGGGCGCTCAGCCATTGCTTTCAGCCGCATGTGGTTTATCTCGCCAATTCTTCCGGGCTCAAGGTGGGCATTACCCGCGCTACGCAAATGCCCACGCGCTGGCTGGACCAGGGCGCGCGCCAGGCCCTGCCGATCATGACGGTGGCCACGCGCTTGCAGGCGGGGCTGGCCGAAGTCATTTTCGCCAATCACATCAGTGACAAGACCGCGTGGCAGCGGCTGTTGAAGGAAGAGGCTCCGGATCTGGACCTCGCCCTGCTGCGCGACGAACTGCTCAACTTGTGCGCGGATGAGCTGGCGGCTTTGCAGGCGCGGTTCCCCGGTGAACTGCAGGTCGTGACGTCCGGCGAGGCGCTGGAATTCCGTTATCCGGTCCAGCAATATCCGGTCAAGGTCAAGGCGTTCAACCTGGATAATGATCCGGCGGTCAACGGCAAGCTGATGGGCATCAAGGGGCAATACCTGATTCTGGATACCGGGGTCATCAATATCCGCAAGTACGGCGGTTACGAAATCGAATTTGGAGAAAAAAATGTCTGATCCCCGTACCGTGTACCTCAAGGATTATCAGGCGCCGGCCTATGGCGTGCCGCGCGTGCAGTTGCAGGTGGAAATCCTGGAGGGAATCACCCGGGTATCCGCCGACCTGACCGTCTCCCGCGCCGCCACGACCCCGGCGGGGACGCCGTTGCGCCTGCACGGCGTCAACCTGACGCTGAAGTCTCTGGCCATCAACGGCTATGCGCTGACCGAAGAACAGTATGAAATCCAGGGCGAGGAGCTGGTGATCCACGGCACGCCCGCCGAGCCGGAATTCCTGCTGCGCAGCGTGGTGGAAATTGATCCCGAGCACAACACGGCGCTCGAAGGCCTGTATTTGTCCAAGGGCATGTATTGCACCCAATGTGAACCGGAGGGATTCCGCAAGATCACCTGGTTTGTGGACCGGCCGGACAACATGGCCTTGTTCACCACCACCATCACCGCCGACAAGGCGCGTTTTCCCGTGCTGCTGGCCAATGGCAATTGCATAGCCACCGGTCCAGCCGGCGAGGGCCGTCATTTCGCGGTGTGGGATGACCCCTTTCCCAAGCCCAGCTACCTGTTTGCGTTGGTGGCCGGGGATCTGGCGTGCCTGGAGGACAGCTTTGTCACCCGCTCCGGGCGCAAGGTGGCGCTCAAGCTGTACACCGAGCCGCAGGACCAGCGCCAGTGCCGCCACGCCATGAACTCGCTCCAGGCGTCCATGCGCTGGGATGAAGAGCGCTATGGACGTGAATACGATCTGGATATCTTCATGATCGTCGCCGTCAGCCATTTCAACATGGGCGCGATGGAGAACAAGGGACTCAACGTCTTCAACACCTCCTGCGTGCTGGCGCACCCCGACACCACTACCGATCTGGGTTTCCAGCGCGTCGAGTCCGTGGTGGCGCACGAGTATTTCCATAACTGGACCGGCAACCGCGTGACCTGCCGCGACTGGTTCCAGCTTAGCCTCAAGGAAGGATTCACGGTTTTCCGCGACCAGCAGTTCAGCGCCGACCAACTGTCGGCGAGCGTGCAGCGCATCGAGGACGTGGCGGTGCTGCGCAACGCGCAGTTCGCCGAGGATGCCGGGCCGCTGGCGCATCCGGTGCGCCCGGAGTCCTTCATCGAGATCAACAACTTCTACACGGCGACCGTCTACGAAAAAGGCGCGGAAATCGTGCGCATGCTGCATACCGTGCTCGGCGAGGAGAATTTCCGTCGCGGCACCGATCTCTACTTTGAGCGCCATGACGGGCAGGGCGTGACGGTCGAGGATTTTGTGCAGGCGCTGGCGGATGGCTCCGGCCGCGACCTGTCGGCCTTCATGCAATGGTATCGCCAGCCGGGCACACCGGTGCTGACGGTCAGCGCCGACCATGATCCGGCCGCCGGTGTTTATACCCTGACGGTGCGGCAGTCGGTGGCCCCCAAGGAGGGCTTTCCGTCACCACGGGCAGTGCCGATCCCGGTCAAACTGTCGCTGTTTGCGCCGGATGGCGCGGCGCTGCCGTTGCAACTGCGGGATGAGGCGGCGGCGGCGGGCGTGGAGCGGGTCTTGCTGGCCGATGCCGCCGAGCAGACCTGGGTTTTCGTTGGCGTGCCGGAACGGCCGGTGCCCAGTCTGCTGCGTGATTTTTCCGCGCCGGTGGTGCTGGACTATGCCGCCAGTGACGCTGAACTGATATTCCTGATGCGGCATGACAACAACGGCTTCAACCGCTGGCTGTCGGCGCAGACCTTGTTTGAACGCATGATGCTGGCAGTAATCGAGGGGCGGGCGACGGTATTGCCGGGTCTGGAAGACGTGTTGACCTCGCTGGAGTCGCTGTTGCCGGGTCTGGTCTCCGAGGACCCCGAGCTGGCGGCCAAGCTGCTGACCCTGCCGGCCGAAAGCTATCTGGCGGACAAGGTGGCGGTCATCAACCCGCGGCTCATCCATGATGTCCGTCTGTCCTTGCAGCAAGCCATTGCCCGCCGCCTGGCCGGGTTTTTCCGCGAGCAGTACCTCCAGTCGCAGCCGGGAGCGTATCAATACAACAGCGAGGCCATCGCCCGCCGCAGCTGGCGCGACGTCTGCCTGCACTATGCCTTGCTGGCCGATACCTCGGCCGGTTTCCAGGAACGGGTCGCCGACAATTACCGCAAGGCGCCGCACATGACCGAGCGCATGGGAGCGTTGCGCGCCCTGGTGCATCACGACGCACCGCATGCCGCCGTCTGTCTGGCGGATTTCCAGGGACGTTTCGCCAACGAGGCGCTGGTCATCGACAGCTGGTTTGCCGTTCAGGCAACCAGCCCGCTGAAGGGCGTGGAAGCGATCCGTCAGTTGGCGCGGCATCCGGCCTTTACCCTCACCAATCCCAACCGCATGCGCTCGCTGCTGGCCCAGTTTGCCAACGGCAACCCGGTCCAGTTCCATCGGGCGGACGGCGAAGGTTACCGGCTGATCGGCGAAAACATTGCCCGGCTGGATGCCATCAACCCGCAAATCGCGTCGCGGCTGCTGGGTGCCTTCAGCCGCTGGAAACGACTGGAGCCGGGCTTGCAGGCCAAGGCCAAAGCCGTGCTGGAAAACCTGGCGGCCGGTGCGCTATCCAATGACACCTCCGAAACCCTTGGCCGGCTGTTGGGTTCCTGACCATGAACGAGATCGAGGAAGCCCTGGACCGCTTGCACGGGGAAATACAGCAAAAACTGGGCGCGCATGTGGTGGTGTACCAGCAAATAGAAGCCATGCTCAACTTTTTGGCGGCCTACGGTGATTTTGACCTTGGGGACGACGAGGAGCGTCGGCCCGAGGTGGACGGCGAGGATTTTGACAACCTGCGCAAGCGACTGCTGGCGGAGATCACCCGTAACCGGCAGGAGCTGTTCCACCAATTCCTGCTGCGTTGCAACTGGATTTCCGAGTCCAGCCTGCGCCGCGCGTTGCGCGACCTGGATGCCCGCATGGCGACCCTGCAGCCGGGGTTGTCCCGGCTGGAGGCCCTGGTCAAGGAGCAGCAGGGCGCCATGAAGGCCTGGGCCGGTCGGTTGGACGGCCAGTCGGTTGGCGACATGCTGAAGGAGCATACGGCCTTGCTGAAAGTGCTGGATGACTATGCCCGCATGATGCCCGGTCATGAGCGCTGGGTGCCGGTCTATGAGGTCAACCATCGCCTCAACCGCGCCATGCCGGTGGAGATGGCCATGCTGGCGGAGGCTTATGGTTCACCCAGCCTGTTGAGTCTGATCCGTACTTGCGGTCTGTTTGAGGTGCGCGCGGTGGAAACGGGGGCGGGGCCGGAGTATTGGTACCGGTTGAAGAAGGTGCCTTGAGGGGATGCTGAAACAGTGAAAAGGGGGTTATGAAAAAAGGGGAATTCTCTGTCTCCTGGGTCTCCCCCGTTGTAAAAGCTTAAGGTGTTTGACCCCTTTATTCTCGAATTTTTCGTCTGGTGTTCGATGAAGTGCCAGTAATCGTGGGCG
>CAZPZK010000207.1:0-2230 GCA_964591095.1 uncultured Moraxellaceae bacterium
CGCCATAAGCGGGATGCGGCACCCGCGCATACGGCAGGTCGAAGACGTAGTCCATTTCCTCGGTAGTGAGCGGAATGGGCGGCGGGTTGATCCACACTTCCTGGTCGCCGTGACGCTGCACCAGCGCGCGGGCGTTGCCGGGATTGGTTTCCAGGTGCAGCACGCGGTTGGCGTGGGCGTAGTAGACCGGATCGCTGCGCACCTGTTCGAAGGACGGCAGGCGGATGACGGTCTTGTCACGCGGCGGCAGGCGGTGCTTCATGGCATTACCGGGACGCAGCGTCACGATCTGGACACCGTCCACATTCACCGGAGACGCGTCGGCCTTCTGCTTTTCCACCTCGCAGGATTCGGTATCCTGGGTATTCACATACGGGTTGATGATCGGATCGACACGGCCGGGATGGTCGACATCGGTCGACTCCAGCTCGAACCAGCCCTCCGGCGTATCACGGCGCAGGAAGGCGGTGCCGCGCAGGTCGGTGATGTCGCGGATGTTCTCACCCTTCGCCAGCCGGTGCGCCACCTCGACAATGGCGCGCTCGGCATTGCCGTAGACCAGGATGTCGGCCTTGGCGTCCAGCAGCAGCGAGCGGCGCACCTTGTCCTGCCAGTAATCATAGTGGGCGATGCGGCGCAGGCTGGCCTCGATGCCGCCCATGACGATCGGTACGTGCGGGTAGGCCTCGCGGGTGCGCTGGGCATAGACGATGGAGCAGCGGTCGGGACGGCGGCCGCCCTCGCCGTGCGGGGAATAGGCGTCGTCGGAACGGATCTTGCGGTCGGCCGTGTAACGGTTGATCATGGAGTCCATGTTGCCCGCCGCTACGCCGAAGAACAGCGTCGGTTCGCCCAGCGCCTTGAACGGTTCGGCGGAATTCCAGTCAGGCTGCGCGATGATGCCGACGCGGAAGCCCTGTGCCTCCAGCAGGCGGCCGATGATAGCCATGCCGAAGCTGGGGTGATCGACATAGGCGTCCCCGGTGACGATAATGATGTCGCAGGCATCCCAGCCCAGTTGGTCCATCTCTGCCCGGCTCATGGGCAGGAAGGGGGCGCTGCCGAAACATTCGGCCCAGTATTTGTCGTGGCCGAACAGCGGGACAGGGGAATTTGCCGGAACGGCGGGACGGACAGCGGACATGCGGGAACTACTCAAAATTTCAGCAGCGCATTGTACCTCAGTCCGGGCTGAAAAGGATTGACCCTCCGGGTGCTGCGTGTTATTTAAGCAAACCGCAAAAAGAACGCCGTTCGTCGGATAGGATTGCCGCAACAAGCCGGGCTTGTGGCCGAATACAACAAAAGATCTCGCAACCCCCATCACGAGCCAGGGCAACAAGGTAACAACGTGGACAGTGCAGAGACCAACAAGGCCGAATCATCGGGAACACAGCCCCAGCTGTTCAGCGCCAAGAAGCTGGAATACATCCAGGACACGCTCAAGCATCGTCCCTTTTTTCTCTATTTCGAAAACGACATCGAGACGATGTTCTACGCCAAGCGGGCGGACGAATACCTGCGCATCCTGCTGGCCGGCAAATCCATGCTGCTGCTGTTGTTTGGCCTGATCACCTTTTTCGCGGTGCACCAGTTTCCCAATGCGGTGTTCGCCAACGACCTGTTCTTGGTCAAATTCTGTTTCCTGCCGATCGCCATCACCTTGATGTGCGTCATGCTGTTTGCCGAAAAACCGTTCTTTGTCCGCAATTTCCAGTGGATGGCGGCGCCTTCCAGCACCATCATCCTCAGTTGCATCCTGCTGGCCAGCGTCAGTTCCTATGACACGCATTTCTCCCAGCACGCCGCCTATGACGTGATCATCATCACCACGATTGTCTGTTTTGGCATCCGGGTGCTGTTCCCGGTGTGCGTGATGATCGTGGTCATCGCCGCCTCCATTACCCTGCTGGCCACGGTGATGCTGAACTGGGATTTCGATATCCTCAAGCTGTCGCATTATTTCGGGCTGGGCTCCACCACCACGCTGGCCATTGTCGGCCTGATGGAGCGCCAGGAGCGCCTGGCCTTCCTGCAGGAACTGCTGGTGTCGCACCAGACGGTCGAACTGGACCGTCTCAACCGCGCCCTCGACCGCATGGCCCGCGAAGACCCGCTCACCGGCCTCGTCAACCGCCGCGGCTTTGATGAGACGCTGCAGGTGGAATGGGACCGTGCCCGGCGCGACCAGCAGCCGGTGGCGATGCTTTACATGGATATTGATTTTTTC
>CAZPZK010000207.1:2240-5802 GCA_964591095.1 uncultured Moraxellaceae bacterium
CGCGTGGCGCAGACGATCAAGGGGGCCTTGCGCCGTCCCGCCGACCTGGCGGGCCGCTATGGCGGCGAGGAATTCGTCGTGCTGCTGCCCAATACCGACCGCGACGGCGCGCTGGACGTGGCCCTGCGCGTCCTGAAGCACGTGGATGCGCTGGCCCTGCCGCACAGCCGGTCCAAGGCCGCCAGCCACGTCACGCTCAGTATCGGGGTGTGCCAGGTGGTGCCTGACAACCTGATGAGCCTCAAGGAATTCATCAAGCGCGCGGATGACGCGCTGTATCAGGCGAAGGAACGCGGGCGTCACCAGTACTATCTTTCCACCCGGTAACCCCTGGAGTCTCCGGTATGCGACCCAATCCGCCTGCCCCGCCCCTGCTGGAGAACGCCCTGGGGCAGCTGATCCGCGAGACCCCGTCGCTGCCGATCACGGTACACAGCCTGATCCGCGAGAATCCGCTGCTGGTCCGCTTCAGCCCCGGTCTGGAAAAATGCTTCCGGCTCAAGCGGATGATGGAATTCAGCGCCATCTTCAAGGTCGCCGCCATCCTGTGGACGGTGCTGTTCGTGGTGCTGCTCGCGTCCACCCGTCTCTATTTCCCCGAGCTGCTGAATGGCGGCGCCTATCCACTCTGGCAATACACCATCTGGACCATTGGCGGCGTCATCGGCGCGTCCGCACTGACCGCCTTCCTGCCGTCCTGGCATCAGACCATCTACCGCTTTGCCGTGGCGCCGTTGTCGGGGGCGATCCTCTACCTGCTGTTGTTGGGCGGCCTGGCCTACCCGGACCAGGCCTTCAATATCCATGCCTCGTACAACGTCATCCTGGCGATGGTGGTGATCAGCTACAGCATGCGCCTGCGCTGGCAGGTCAGCGGCGGCATCCTGCTCGCCGCCGGCCTCGCCGCCGAAGTGACCGCGCTGGCCATGCACTGGCCCATCCCTTGGCCGCAGGCTGGGCATGCCTATCTGCTGATCGGCGTGGTGCTGTCGGTGATCGGCTTCTTTGTCGAGCGGCGCGAGCGGCTGGGCTTCCTGCAGGAAGTGCTGGTGGTGATCAAGTCCGAGGAACTGGCCCAGCTCAATGAGCATCTCTCGGCCATGGCCAGCAAGGACGCGCTGAGCGGCCTGTCCAACCGCCGCGCCTTTGATGAGATGCTGGCCCGCGAGTGGGAGCGCGGCCGCCGCGAGGAGCAGCCGCTGTCGATCCTGTTCATGGACGTGGATTTCTTCAAGCGCTACAACGACACCTACGGCCATGCCGCCGGCGACGAATGCCTGAAGCAGGTGGCGCGCGCCATGCGCCAGGCGCTGCTGCGCCCTGGCGATATCGCCGCCCGCTACGGCGGCGAGGAATTCGTGGTCCTGCTGCCCAATACCGATGTCCAGGGCGCCATTGAAGTGGGTGACCGCCTGCTGGCCGCCGTCGATGCGCTGGCCATTCCGCACCACGCTTCCGATGCCGCCTTCCATGTCACGATCAGCATCGGCCTGGCCTGCATGGTGCCCACCGAACGCAACGGTGCCCGCAACCTGCTGGAGGAGGCCGACCGCGCCCTCTACGAGGCCAAGAGCCGGGGCCGTCATCGCATGGCCTGCCTGCAGCCGATGGTGACGCCCACCTACAACGTGGATGACATCATCCTGATGGATATCGTCAAGGATCATTTGCCGGGTCAGCGCTGACGGTCTCGCATCGCCCGGCCCCGCAATGGTACGATCAACCGATAACAATAACATTCAGCAGCGACCATGCGTAAAGATGAATCCGCCGAGGACCTCGCCGGGCAAAAGCATACGCTGGCCTACATCCGGCTGATCCTGTCGCGACGCCCCATTTTCTTCCGTTTTCCCAAGGACATGGAGGCCGACTTCCTGGAAAAACGGGTGGAATCCAGCCTGTTCTACATCCACTCCGGCCAATGGCTGCTGCTGGCGATGTTCGCCACCATCCTGGCGGTCGCCTGGGTGAGCTTCAGGGACGTCATCATCGCTGACAACTACTGGCTGGCGCGGACGATTTTCGGTCCGGTCGGCGTCTCCATCCTCTTCGTCCTCTACGGCAGCCGCATTCCCTGGGTCAGGACCCATTTCCACCTGGCGATGTTTCCGGTGAGCCTGATGCAACTGGTGTTGATCCAGCAGCATATTTTCATAGCCAATGGCGAGGGCTATTACGACTACGCCGTGTACAACCTGATGATTACGCTGCTGCTGGTGGCGCTGGGCTTGCGCTTCTTCACCCCGGTGCTGTTGCTGCTGTACGGGCTCAGCGCCATCATCGGCGTGGTGACCGCCAAGCTGGCCGGGCTGACCGTCGATACCCTCGCCTTTTTCTATTACTACATCCTTTTCGGCACGGTGATCCTGGCCCTGGCCGCCATCGCCGAGCGCCAGGAGCGCTTTGGCTTCCTGCAGGAGCTATTGGCGACCTTGCAAGGGGCTGAGCTGATCCGTCTCAACCGCCAGCTGGACAAGATCGCCCATGAGGACGCCCTGACCGGGATTCCCAACCGGCGCAGTTTTGACGATGCGGCGGAACGGGAATTCGACCGCGCGCGCCGAGACCGCCAGCCGTTTTCGATCCTGTTGCTCGATGTGGACTACTTCAAGCGCTATAACGACAGCTATGGTCATGCCGCCGGCGACAAGTGCCTGCAGGCGGTGGCGCGGGCGCTGGATGAATGCCTGCGCCGGCCGGCGGACATGGCCGCGCGCTATGGCGGGGAAGAGTTCATCGTCATGCTGCCCAACACCCCGGTGCACGGCGCGGCGCAGATGGCGGAACGCATCCTGCAGCAGATTGACCGGCTGGCGATTCCGCATGCGGCATCGGCGGTCGCATCCTGGGTGACGGTCAGCATCGGCGTCAAGACGCTGCTGCCGGACGAACACCTGCACTCGCTGAAGGAAACGGTGAAGATGGCCGATGACGCCCTCTATGCCGCCAAGGGCGCGGGCAGGCACCGCTTCATGGTGCACGAAAGTTCATGGGGCGCCGAGCCGCCGGCATAGGGAGAGTAACGGGGCAGGCAAGCCCCGCGACTCCGCCTCCGCGGGCGTCCACCACTCCCCCGCCAGTGACGCCCGCACGGCGTCCGGCGCACTGACCCGTACCGGCCGCAGCTGCAGGTGATAATGACTGAAGCTATGCCGGAAGGCTGGCAGCGATTCGCCCGCCACCGCGCCCGGCAGTCGCGCATCCAGCGCGTCCTGCAACCCGGCACCGTCATCCGCCGGGATTTCCGGCAGGCACCACAAGCCGCCCCAGATGCCGGGCGAGGGCCGGCGCACCCACCAATAGCGGCCCCGGCCATCATCCAGCAACAGGAACCAGGCCGACTTTTCCGGGATGATCCTGGCCGCCCGCCGTCCGGGAAACGCCGTCGGCTCGCCCCGCGCCAGCGCCTGGCAACGCGACTGCAAGGGACAATGGAGACACATCGGCTTGCCGCGCGTGCACAGCGTCGCTCCCAGATCCATCATCGCCTGCACATAAGGACCGGTGCGCCGGTACGGCGTCAATTGCTCCGCCAGCGCCCACAAGCGGGCCTGGACCGCCG
>CAZPZK010000208.1:0-3646 GCA_964591095.1 uncultured Moraxellaceae bacterium
GAGGAGTGGTAAGTATTCTGCGCTGACTAAATTTGCGACTTTTGGGCTTCAAATGGGAGGCAAGCCACAAACCCTTGTAATTCGCCAAGGTGCCACTATAGTATCACTTCATGCGCACCGAACTCGTCACCACTCTAAAACGCCAAGCGACCGAACTCCTGTCCGATCTGGAACGGGACAGGCAGCCTATACTTATAACCCAGCATGGCTTGCCCAGCGCCTATCTCGTGGATGTGGAAAGCTATGAATTGCTTCAACAACGTATGACGCTGCTGGAGGGGATTGCCCGTGGCGAAATGGCTGTCGCCGAGGGCCGCGTAATCACCCACGCTCAAGCGAAGGATCGCATGGCCCGATGGCTGAAATAATCTGGACCGAGCCGGCGCTGAACGACCTGGACGCCATTGCCGACTACATCGCCATTGAGAACCCCTTGGCGGCTTCGGAATTCGTGCGGCGTGTTTTTGCGCACGTGGAGCAACTCGAAGACCACCCCGAAAGTGGCCCCCACCCGCCGGAACTCGGCAATTCCCGCTATCGCCAAATTGTCGAGCCGCCTTGCCGCATTTTTTACCGGTATGACGATGATATAGTTTTGATCCTCTTCGTCATGCGCGCTGAACGGCGACTGCTGCCAAGTGTGTTGAAGTCACGAGGATGAAGGGATGCCGTGAAAAACCCCTCAAACCAACGCCCCCATCACCCTGAACATAATCTCCCCCTGCTCCTGCAAATACCCCTCCGACTGCACCTCCACCCCGAACACCTCCCGAATCACCTGCGTTTCCAAAAACGGAAAATTCATCATCCCCAGCATCAGCGGAATCACATGCGCCGCCGGAGGAACCGCCTGCGGTTGCGCGCTCACCGCCCGGAAGCTTTCGATCGCCAGCTGCGCCAGCCGGTAGGCGGGCAGCAGATAGGTTTGCAGCAGCCACTGCCAGCGCTCACCGCCGTTGCCGCTTTCCAGGATCACGATCCGGGTCAGTTCCGGGTAACGCGCCGCATAACGCACCAGCTGGTGCGACAGCAGCCGCAGTGTTTCCAGGCCGGACCCGGCGCTGAGCGTGGCGCGGAAGGCGGCCAGTTCGTTTTGCAAGGCCTCGAAGCCTTCGCTGACGGCGGCCTCCCACAGGGCGTCCTTGGATTCAAAGTGATAATGGATCAAGGGCTTGGCCACCCCGGCGGCGGCGGCGATGTCGGCAATGCTGACCCCGGCGAACCCGGCGCGGGCGAATTCGCGCAGGGCGGCGGCGCGGATCAGGGCGTCGGCATTGCCTTCCTCGTGTGAGGGACGGCCGCGACGGCGCTTCGGGGCGGCCGGTTCCCCGGCGCTCATCCGCGCGATGCTCCGTCCACCCGGTCCATCCAGGCGCGCACCGTCGGGTGCAGGGTCAGTATCTGGTATCCCTCCGTCGCCCCGGCAATACAGTTCAGCTGGGCGTACACCGCCAGGTCTGCCACGGAAATCCGTTCGCCCACCAGCCACTCCCGGCCGTCCAGCCATTGCTCCAGCATGCGCAGGTGTTGCTCCAGATCGCGCAGGATCACGCCCAGCGGCTTGCGGCCCAGGCCCTGGGCCTCGGTGGTGCGGCGCATGGCCAGCGGCATCACCGTCTGCGCTACCCGCTGCATCACCGGGTTGTCATGTGCGGCGGCTTCGCCCACCCAGCGCACGGCGTTGTGGGGCAGGGTGAAGCGCAGGTGCATTTCCACGAAATACAGCGACTCGTCGGCCCAGTCCTCCAGAAAGTGCGCCAGCGCCTGTTCCTTGGGGTCGGCGGGAATCAGCCGGGGGGCCGGGTAGTGCTCGTCCAGCCAGCGCAGGATGTCGGAGGAGTCGGCCAGCTTGGCGCTGTCCAGTTCCAGCACGGGCAGCTTGGCGGCGGGGGAAAGCGTCTTCAGCTTGCCGCGCAGCGTGTCAAGGAGGCTGATCTCGACTGTGCGGAACGGAATGGCTTTCAGGCACAGCGCGCGGCGCACCTTGTCGCAGAAGGGGGAGAGTTCGTACTGATAAAGGGTGGCGGTCATGGCGGTGGTCCGGGTCAGGGGCGGATGCCGCATTTGCACCCGGACGCCGGGCGGCTGTCAAGTCCCGGAGCGGAGGACGGCGCGGCGCTCCAGACGGCCGCCGGTCGCGAATGCGTGTTTTTGCGGCAGTGAGCGACAACAGTACAACAAGCGGGTTACGCGCGTACGGTTATGCTGGGGTCAACGATCTTGACAAGCCGGGCATTTCCGGCGCTGTCTCCCGATTTCCCGAAGGAGGTTTGCCATGACGGATGCCCGGCAGGCGCCGCTGATGAGCGCTGTTTTTGTCGATTTTGACAATATTTATTCCTGCCTGACCAATCAGGACCCCTTGCTGGCGCGCGCCTTTGCCACCCAGCCCGCCAAATGGTTCAGCTGGCTCAACGAGCGGCTGGAGCAGTTGACCGGACGCCGCCGCCGCATCGGTGTCCGTCTGTGTTATTTCAACCCCAAGGCGTATGGCGATGTGCGCCCGCACATCATGCAATGCGGTTTCGAGGTGGTGGATTGTCCGGCGCTCACGGCTTCCGGCAAGACCAGCGCCGATATCCGCATTGCGATCGACATGCTGGAGCTGGCGGGTTTCAAGCAGCATTACGATGAATTCATCTTGCTGTCCGCCGATGCCGATTTCACCCCGGTGATGCTCAACCTGCGCAAGCAGGGGCGCGGCACGGTGGTGTTGCCGGTCGGCAATTCGTCGGCGATTTACCGCGCCGCTTGCGAACTGGTGCTAGACCAGGAGGAATTCATCCAGTCGGGGCTGCGGACGGGAGAAAATCACGGGCAGGGCAATGGCAATGGCAATGGCAATGGCAATGGCAATGGCAATGGCAATGGCAATGGACAGGCGGCGCCGGAGCCGGTCCGGGGCGCCGAGCCGTCGGGCCTGACGCTGCCGGCGGAAGAGGTCACGGAGTTGAGCCGGTGGGTGGCGGGGTATGTGCACTCCTCGCCGCAGCCGGTGGTGCTGGCGGTGCTGGCGCAGGAGTTGCTGAGTGTCCGGCCGAAGCTGAAGTCGGATTGGGCGGGGCAGGGCAGCTTCAAGGAATTCTGCCGCCGCCTGCCGTTGCCGGGCTTGCAGCTTTCGTCAGTGACGCCGGGCTACATTTTCGATGCCGCCCGCCATGCCGCACCGTCGGCATCCCCGGCGTCGGGACAGTCACCCCAACCGGCACCGTTGCCGCCGCCGATGCAATTGCCGCCGGTACTGGCGCGGGTGGCTGGCCTGACGCAGACGCCGCGACTTGAGGCGTCCTGTTACCGTTTCCTGTTTGATACGCTGGCCGAGGTGGTCAATGCCGATGGTTTCCATCTCGCCGATGTCTCGCGGCGGGTGCGCGACCTGTGTGTATCGGCCGGTCATGCCATTGGCAGGCATCCGATCCATATCGTGCTGCACAATATCGCGGAAAGCGGCCACCGTTGGGGAGAAGGGCAGGAGCGCGGGCAGCATCTGGCCGCCATGCATCTGCGGGCCGTGCTCAAGCAGGGCGACATTCTACGCACGCGGCCTGATCTGCTGCTACCCTACGTCTGCTTGCAAGGTTATGCGCGTTTTGTGATTCATCCCAGATTTTTTTCCGCCGATCTCGCATCAGTGAAACACTTGAAC
>CAZPZK010000208.1:3656-5779 GCA_964591095.1 uncultured Moraxellaceae bacterium
AGCAGGGCGAAGCCGCCGGCATGGCGCTGACTGACGAGGAGCGGAAAACGCTCGCCGACTGGTTTTACGGGGACAACGCCCTCGCCGCCTAGCGGCGGCGGTCGGCCTCAGCGCGCCAGGATCGCCGCCAAGCCGCCCGCCAGCGCCAGCAGAGCGGCCAGCAGCCACAGCGCCCAGCGCGGGAAACCCAAGGCCTGACCCTCTTCCGGGACATCCGCCGCGCCGGTGAATCCCGGATGGGCGCTGACTTTTTTCTCTTTCGGCTTTGACGGCTTCGTCACTTTCGCCGACAGGTCGAGAAAGACCGTCTGGCCCGCCATCTTCTTGCGTGCGTCGCGCGCGATATCGGCCTCGCGGGAGTAGCGGGTCGCTTCCCACAGCACCTGATAGGCCGGTTCGAGCTGCGCGAGCAGCGAGGCCGTCACCAGTTGCGGCCCCTTGCCGATTAACTCGTCCGACGCGCCCAGCAGCAACAGGAAATGCTTCACCGGCCGCGAGCTGGAGTCACAGCGCGCGGGGTCGAAAAAGGCCAGCGCCAGCGCCGGGCTGCCTTCGTGGAATACCGCCGCCGCCTTGACGACGCCCTGCTGCCCGATTTCCAGACCGGGAAAGGCGGACTCCAGGACTTCGTACCAGGAGGCCTGGCTGCCGGCGGGGGAAAGCAGCGTCTGGTAACCGGCGTCGCTGCCGCAGGTCATCCAGACCAGTTGGCGGTCCACGTCGATCGGAAACTCAGGGCGCGGCATTCTGGTGCACTCGTGACAGGGGGGTGTAGTAAAAACGGCGGTTTTCCGTCTTGCCCAGCGCCATTTTCAGCAGCGCATCGGCGGCGCGCAGGCTGTTGCCATGCACGCGCTGGTTGTCCAGTTCCTTCTGCAATTCCTCCGCGCGGCCGCTCATCCAGGTCTCGACGCGGGCGAACATCAGGTCGGCCAGCTCGCGGGTGGGGCGGTCCGGCCATTTGGCCAGCCAGGTCCGCGCCACGCTGAACAGCGCCTGCAGCGCGCCGCGGTCGGCGCTGCCCGCGAAGATGCGCTTCAGCAGACCGGAGCGCTCGAAGTGCTGCAGCTCCTTCTCCAGCAGCGAACGCATCGCCAGCGGCGCGATCAGATCAAGGCCGATGGTCTTGTTGATGTCCAGCACCTTCTGGCCGGTGCCCAGCACCGAGGAAAACAGCAGGTAATTCATGCCGAAGGAGGGGCGTCCGGCTTCTTCCAGCCGCTGGCGCAGGGTCTCCAGCTGGTCGTGGGCGTAACGGTTGACGAAATCGGAGAAGTCCGCCGCCGTCAGGTTGTTGTCAAAGAGGTCGGCCTTGCTCAGCGCCATCACCCACACCACATCGCGCAGCTGGTGCCCCTTGCGACGACGTCGGCGGCTGTCGGCTTCGCGCAACAGGTTGGAAATCTCATTGGTCATGTGGGCGAGGTGCGCGCGCAGGTACTTCTCGCCGTTGCGCCGCAACTCGGCGCCGTCGATCACCAGGAAACAGACCTGGCTGGTGACCATGTTGCGCAGCGACTCGTCGCGCAGCTTGCGTTCCTTCGGGTCCATCGGCTCGCGTTCCCACCACTCGCCGGGGTAGTCCAGCCACTGGATTTCCAGGGGAACGCCGTCGCAGTCCTGCACATGCATGTGGAAACGGAAGGCCTTGGCCTGCTTGATGGTGGCCTCGGGAAACTGGCCGCCGGCCAGTCCCTGGAACAGGGCGTTGAGGCGCTTGGAGTCGCTGGGGTCGGGGGCGCTCAGGTAATACTGGTGTTCCTTCTGCCAGCGCGCACCGGCCATGTGGCCCAGATAACTGGCCAGCAGCGTGGTCTTGCCGCTGCCCCGGCCGCCCAGGAAGGCGACCTTCAGGGTTTGCAGCGGTTTGTTGTTTTTGGCCATGAGCGAAAATCCGGCGGTGGATTGCGGTGGCGGGACGGGGAGGTTCCCCGGCCGCAAGCGGGTTAATGTGCCGCAGAGCAGGGCGGGTGGCAAGAGCCGCAAGGGTCATCCGCCGCCGCTGACTTGGATTTTTCACCATCCTTCGTTAAGGTCGGGTTGATAAGCCCCTTGCAGGATACCCGCCATGACGTTTTCCGGCCCCGAAGCCGATCCCGCCGCCCCCACCGTCTCCCGCGCCG
>CAZPZK010000209.1:0-5759 GCA_964591095.1 uncultured Moraxellaceae bacterium
ACAGCCCGCCCAGCCGTGTCGGCTCGCTGGTGCTGCCGGGTTTCGACGGCGGGGCGGAGTGGGGCGGGGCGGCTGCCGATCCCGACGGCGTGTTGTACGTGAACAGCAGCGAAATGCCCTGGGTGCTGCGCATGCTGGACCTGCCCAAGTAGCGCGACAAGGACCAGAAGGAACCCATCCCCTTCAAGTTCTTCGAGTAAATCGCCCCGCCATGAAAAAGGCCCGGTTTCCCGGGCCTTTTTCATGGGCGTCCGAGGGTCAGAACAACCGGTTCAAGCCGTTCAGCGCCGCCACCCGGTAGGCTTCCGCCATCGTCGGGTAATTGAAGGTGGTGTTGACGAAATACTTCAGCGTATTGCCCCCGCCCTTCTGCTGCATGATCGCCTGGCCGATGTGCACGATTTCCGCCGCGTTGTTGCCAAAACAATGGATGCCGAGGATTTCCAGCGTGTCGCGGTTGAAGAGGATTTTCAGCATGCCCACGGTTTCGCCGGTAATCTGCGCGCGCGCCAGATGGCGGAAGAAGGCCTGCCCGACTTCGTAGGGCACCCGTTCCTCGGTCAGCTGCTTCTCGGTCTTGCCGATCGAGGAGATCTCGGGAATGGTGTAGATGCCGGTCGGCACGTCATCGACATGCTCCATGTCGCCGGCGCCGGTCATGTGCGCGGCGGCGCAGCGTCCCTGGTCATAGGCCGCCGAAGCCAGTGACGGATAACCGATGACATCCCCCACCGCCCAGATATGCGGCACCGAGGTACGGTACTGGCGGTCGATGGCGATCTGGCCACGGCTGTTGGCGGTCAGTCCGATATTTTCCAGACCCAGCTTGTCGGTATTGCCGGTGCGACCGTTGCACCAGAGGATGGCGTCGGCCTTGATCTTTTTGCCCGACTTCAGGTGCATCACCACGCAGTCGTCAAAGGTTTCCAACTGCTCGTACTGTTCCTGGTGACGGATCAGCACGCCCAGCTCGCGCAGGTAATACGAGAGGGCGTCGGCGATTTCATCATCCAGATACGACAGCAACTGGTTCTGGGTGTTGATCAGGTCGACTTTGTAGCCCAGCCCGACGAAGATGGAGGCATATTCGCAGCCAATGACGCCGGCGCCGTAGATGATCAGCTTGTGCACCGGATAGTCCAGCGACAGGATTTTGTCGCTGTCAAACACGCGCGGGTGTTTGAAATCAATGTCTTCCGGCTGATACGGGCGGCTGCCGGTAGCGATCACCGCCTGGTCGAAGGTCACCAGTTCCTTGCCACCCTCCAGCGTTTTGATGCGCAGGGTATGCGGATCGACAAAAGTGGCCTGGCCGTGATGCAGGTCGACGCGGTTGCGATCGTAGAAACGGGTATGGACGCTGACCTGCTCCTGGATGATATTCTTCGCCCGCGCCAGCACTTGCGACACCGGCACGTTGCGCAACTCGCCAACCCGCTGGAACAAGGGGTCGCGCTGGTAGCGCATGATGTTGAAGACCGTCTGTCGCAGCGCCTTGGAAGGGATGGTGCCGACATGGGTGCAGTTGCCGCCCACTTCCTGCCTGGCATCCACCACCGCCACTCTCCTTCCTTCCTTAGTCAGCTTCATGGCGGCGCCTTCCCCGGCGGGACCGGCTCCGATGACGACAACATCATAATGGCTTTGCATCGATACTTTCCTTCAGGCTGCGCGTGCGGGGAAGTTTAACAGTCTTGACGGGCCACGTGGCAATTCGCCAAAGGTATGGTATGACTGCAAGATTGACGCCATGCGCCGTCCACCCCCTGTCAATCGAGCAGGATTTGGGGTAGAACATCATTATTGGACGATCGTACCATTTATTGCATTGACTCTCGGAGGGGGAATATCATGGGATTTCACGGACATCTGGCCGTTATCACCGGCGCTGCCAGCGGCTTGGGCCGTCTTGCGGCGCGCCGCCTGGCCGCCCAAGGCGTCAATGTCGCTATCCTCGACACCAACGAAAAAGGGCTGGGTGAAACCGCACACGGCCTGCGCCATGTCCATCCCTATGTCTGTGATGTCTCAAAGCATGTCGATGTCGAGCGCACTATTGCCGATATCCAGCACCGTCACGGACAGATCGACCGGCTGATGCATTGCGCCGCCATCATGCCGATGGGCCTGCTCAACGAACTGCCGAGCACCCAGATCGTGCGCCAGATGCACATCAACTACGACGGCACGGTATTCCTGACCAAGGCGGTGTTGCCGGAAATGCTGGCGCGCAAGACCGGGGACATCATCATCTTCGGCTCGCTGACCGGTTACCTGCCATCGCCATGGATGGGCGCCTACAGCGCGACCAAGGCCGCCACCAACATGTACGCCCGCCAACTGATCCGCGAGAACCGGGGCAGCGGCCTGCGCATCGCGCTGGTCTGCCCGCCAGCCGTCAACACCCCGTTGCTGGATACCAACAAGACCCACCATGAAGGCGGATTCCTGGCCCTCTGCCGGAAGGCGGGACTGGTGATTGAGCCGGACTTCGTACTGGACGAGATGGAGCGGGCGCTGGAAAAGGGCCGGGAAGTGATTTTCCCAGGCAAGCTGGCTCAGTTCGGGCAATTGATCAACCGCGTGGCCCCGGATTTCAGCTGGCAGTTCCTGCAACTGATGGAGAAAGCCGGCGATATCGAAAAGAGCAAGCGCTAAGAGGATTCGACCTTGGCCGCATGACGCCCCCGGGCACGGTCATTTGCGCTAGAATACGGCCCTTCATTCAGCGGGGGTGACCATGAACGATCCAGTCAAGGTGGTGCAGGGCGAAAAGCTACGCGGCGCGGAAAAGGTCGCGCGCATCCCGGTCAAGGTCATCCCCACCGAAACCCTGCCGCGCAAGCCGGACTGGATCCGCGTCCGCGTCAGCAACCCTGGCGAGGTGCAGCGCATCAAGGGCCTGCTGCGCGAGCAGAAACTGCATACCGTCTGCGAGGAAGCCGCCTGTCCCAACCTGCCGGAATGCTTCGGCGGCGGTACCGCCACTTTCATGATCATGGGCGACATCTGCACCCGCCGCTGCCCCTTCTGTGACGTTGCCCACGGCCGTCCCAACGCCCTTGACGCCGATGAGCCGCGCCATCTCGCCGAAACCATCGCCAACCTGAAGCTGAAGTACGTGGTGGTGACCTCGGTGGATCGCGACGACCTCGAAGACGGCGGCGCGCAGCACTTTGTTGACTGCATCCGCGAAACCCGCGCCCTGAACCCGGCCACGAAGATGGAAATCCTCGTCCCCGACTTCCGCGGCCGCATGGACATCGCGCTGCGCATCATGCGCGAATGCCCGCCGGATGTGTTCAACCACAATATCGAGACGGTGCCGCGCATCTACAAGGCCATCCGCCCCGGATCGGATTACCAGCACTCGCTGCAACTGCTGAAGCGCTTCAAGCAGGAATGCCCGGACGTGGCCACCAAGTGCGGCCTGATGGTCGGTATTGGCGAAACCAGGGAAGAAGTATTTGCGGTGCTCGACGACCTGCGCGCGAACGACGTCGAACTGGTGACGATCGGCCAGTACCTGCAGCCGTCAAAGAATCACGCCCCGGTGGACCGTTTCGTCCATCCCGATGAGTTCAAGGAATACGCCGAATACGGCCGCAAGCTTGGCTTCACCAATATCTGGAGCGGCCCGATGGTGCGCTCCTCCTACCACGCGGATCGTCAGTACGAGGGCAAGGCGCTCTAGGCCGCCGGCCAGCGCCCCTCGCAACGCAGCAGCCAGTCAGCGGCGCGATCCGCCTCGCAGAAGCGGGGCGCGCGCTGAAGCACGCCACTCTTCTGCCACGACGCAAACGACGTCAACCAGCGCTGGACCTGCAACTGGTCAATTGCTTGGGTAATGCGGTCTTCCTGCAGACGGGGCGTCTGGAACACGCCCACCTGCCCCCCCGCCGTCAGGCTCTCGAAGATCATCGAGATGCTGTCCTCGCTGACCCAGACCTGACCTGCCTCGCGCAGTTGCTGCTCCACCCAGCCCGGCGGCGTCTCACTTGCCGACCAGACTTTCGCATTCGGCGCCATGTTGCGGATTTCCAGAAAGGTATGTTCCGGCGTGCGGCGTGACGTACTGATCTGCCACTGCACCTGTGGCGTCGCCGCCAGCACCGTCTTCATCTGGCTAACCATGTCGTCCTCATCCCAGCCATGATGCCGCGACGGTCCGCCCAGCAGCATCAGACCGCGATCGTTCCTGAGCGTTGACGACGGGACGACCGGGTTAAGCACGCCATACGACCCCATGACGTGCGGTTGATGCGGAGGGTTGTCATGCTGGGGCATGATCACATAATCAAACCAGGCCAGCGGCAACGTGGGTTTCATCAGCACCACCGAACGGCCGCCGGTGGCCAGCCGCGCCGCCAGCAAGGGAATGTGCGTGCCATGCCCGGCCCCCAGCACCAGATCCGGCTTGGGGTAATCATGCGGAAAACGCCGCAACAGGATATCCATCAGTCCGACAGGCTGCTGGCGCAAGTCAATTCGGATCGTCTGGACAGGAATCAGCCGCTCCATGGCGCGGATCAGTCCCAGCGTTTGCTGTTCATGACCGGGCTTTCCGTCTGTCAGTTGCCAGACAACGAGAGGTGCATTCATAGGATTGCGCAACCAGGAGATAGCACGAAGGGGACCGGCAGGCCGGTCGCGGAGCGTGGCGACGCCACGCCCCGGAGGGATGCCTCAACGAACCGTCGTCAGCCACTCCAGATGCTTGGCATTGCGGCCGTTGACGGTATCAAAGTACAACTGCTGCAGGCGGGTGCTGACCGGACCGCGGCTGCCACAGCCGATAATGCGGCCGTCGACTTCGCGGATCGGCGTCACCTCGGCGGCGGTGCCGGTGAAGAAGGCTTCATCCGCAATGTACACCTCATCCCGGGTGATGCGTTTTTCCACCACCTTCAGGCCCAGATCCTCAGCCAGATGGAAAATGGTGTTGCGGGTGATGCCGTTCAGGCAGGCGGTCAGCTCGGGGGTATAGATCACGCCGTCCTTCACCAGGAAGATATTCTCGCCCGAACCTTCGGCCACATAGCCCTCCGGATCCAGCAGCATGGCTTCATCCGCACCGCCCGACAGGGCTTCCTGCAACGCCAGCATCGAGTTGATGTAGTGGCCGTTGGCCTTGGCGCGGGTCATGGAAATGTTGACATGGTGACGGGTGTACGAGCTGGTGCGCACCTTGATGCCACGCTCCAGGGCTTCCGCGCCCATGTAGGCGCCCCACTCCCAGGCGGCAACGATCACGTGCACCTTCAGGTTGCTGGCGCGCAGGCCCATGCCTTCGGAACCGAAGAACACCATCGGCCGCAGGTAGGCGCTGGGCAAATTGTTTTCGCGCACGGCTGCGCGTTGCGCCTCGTTGATCTCGTCCTTGGTGAACGGGATGGTCATGTTCATGATGTGCGCGGAATCAAACAGGCGGTTGGTGTGTTCCTTCAAACGAAAAATAGCGGTGCCCTGCTCCGCATTGTACGCGCGAACCCCTTCAAACACGCCCATGCCGTAGTGCAGGGTGTGCGTCAGCACATGGGTCTTCGCTTCACGCCAGGGAACCATTTCCCCGTCAAACCAGATATAACCGTCACGGTCGGCCATGCTCATGGCGATGTCTCCACAAAAACAGCGGCTTTACAGCTTGCAATAAAAATTCAATGACACCGTCCGTACACCGGACGGCGCCCGCCAGAAAATCACTCTATTTCAAACAGGTTGTTCCAGCACTGCTGTACCAGCGCCCGGATTTCAACAAA
>CAZPZK010000210.1:0-1891 GCA_964591095.1 uncultured Moraxellaceae bacterium
GGACACCTGGGTGCTGGCGGAATAATCCAAGAGGAGTGCATACATGCTTTTACTGTCATCGGCGGCAGACCTGTACTGGCTGGGGCGCTACCTGTCCCGCAGCCGGACACTGACCGCCCTGTTGCTGGATTGCCTGTCCTCTCCCGGGATCGACCGGCTGGGCCTGCCGTTGAGCCTGACCGGCGCCTGGCAGTCCTTTTACCAGCAATACGCGGATCTCGGTCCGGAAGCGGTGGCCGAATTCTTTATCGTCGAGAACAATCCGGCGAGCCTGACCGCCGGCCTGCAGGCCATGCGCGGCGATGCCCAGGCCACCCGCGCCTGTATCAGCGGCGACCTGTGGCTGGCCATCAACAGCCTGTGGCTGGACTGGCAGGCACAACTGGCGCGGTTACGCACGCTGTCGGATAACCTGGCGCTGTACCAGAGCGCCGAGTCGCAACTGGAAGGGATCCAGTCGCTGGCGGACGCGACGCCGCATGCCGATGCCGCCCGCTTCATCCGGCTGGGCGCGGCGGTCGAGGGGTTGGACAATGGCCTGCGCCAATTGGCGCTGCCGGGCTTTGGCGTCCCCGATCCGGCGCGTGCCACGGCGCTGTTGCAGGCGTTGATCCGCGACCTGACGGCCCTCAATCCGGACAGTTGGGGACAGGTGCAAGCCATGGCCGGAAGGTTGGTCGAGGCCTGCCGCCAGCCCGGACTGGCCGCCGGCGACCCCGCCTCCCTGCGCGAGGCGCAGGCGCAATTGCAACAGATGACCTACCGGCTGGCGGATGCCTTTGCCATGTAGGCCGCGTTTCATGGCCTCCCGTGCCACGGGGGGCCGCCATTTGTGAGTAGAAAAGATGACTTATTGCGTCGCCATGCGTCTGGCCGAAGGACTGGTCTGTGTCAGTGATTCCCGTACCAATGCCGGGGTTGACCATATCGCGGTATTCCGCAAGCTGCACCGTTTTGGCATTGATGGCGAGCGGATGATCGTCCTGCAAAGCGCCGGTAACCTCGCCACCTCGCAATCGGTGGTGACGTTGCTGCGCCAGCGCATCAACAGCGACGAGGGCGTGCATCTGGACAATGTGCCGACGATGTTCGAGGCGGCGCGGCTGGTGGGCAAGACCCTGCGCGAGGTGCTGTCGCACGAGGATATCGACCGCGATTTTTCCTGCTCCTTCCTGCTGAGCGGCCAGATCGCCGGGGAAGCGCCGCAGCTCTACAACATCTACCCGCAGGGCAATTTCATCGCCGCGACCGAGGACACGCCCTATTTCCAGATCGGCGAGAGCAAGTACGGCAAACCGATCCTTGACCGGGCGCTGAACTACCAGCAGTCGCTGGAGAAGGCACTGCGCTGCGCGCTGATTTCCTTCGACTCGACCATCCGCAGTAATTTATCGGTGGGCACGCCGCTGGACCTGCTGGTCTACCGCAACGACTCGCTGCGGCTGCCGACCGGACGGCGGTTATATGATGATGATCCCTATTGGGCGATGATCCGCACGCAGTGGTCGGAAGGCTTGAAGCAGGCGATGGCGAGCATGCCGCCGCCGCCGGAGGAGTATTGGGTGTAGGTGCTGTTACGCCCACCCTGCCCGGCAGGGGGGCTGCCCGCAGGGCTGGGGGGTACAGCAGGTGGGCTGAGCACGGTTCCCGTTGTTGAGGATGTGTTCGGCGGGAGCCACCCCCCGATGCCTGCGCATCTCCCCCCTGTTGCACAGGGGGGAAGGATGCAGCGCCCATACCCCTACTTGAAATCCCCGCCAAACCATGTAATAAATCACCAACACTTTCCCCACAATGCACACAAGGACATGGCCGTGACACATTCCTCCCAAGCAGCCAAGCAGCCAAGCAGCCAAGCAGCCAAGCAGCCAAGCAGCCAAGCAGCCAAGCA
>CAZPZK010000210.1:1991-5739 GCA_964591095.1 uncultured Moraxellaceae bacterium
GCCAAGCTAGGTTTTTTTTTGCGTTAAAGCCCGCCTTTCTGGTCAGCACCCTGTTGCTGGCCGCCTGTAACGACAACGGCGATGACGGCGCTGTCACCCTGGTCAATCAAAAACCCGTTGCCGCCCTGTTTGCCACCCCCGCCGCCGACGGCCTCACGCTCACCATTACCGATAAAGACGTGGCTGCCGCCAAGGGCCTGTATGACCCCGACGGCCGCATTGTCAAAGCCGAACTGGATTATGGCGACGGCCAGAAATACACCTCTGCCACGGCGCTGGTGGCATCTCTGAACCTGAGCCATACCTACGCGGCGGACGGCACCTACACGCTCAAGTTGACGGTATGGGATGACGACGGCGCAACCGCCACCGTCAGCCAAACCCTCACCGTCAAGGCCGCCAGAGTCGATAACGTCGCCACCGGTCGACTCAATGACACCGGCATCACCTTCTGCGCGAATAACGACACCATTCTGGCCGACTGCGCCCCCGCCACGCTGGGGTTATGGGCCACATTGACCCAGGATGCCCAACGCGGCCGCGATGCCCTGGCGTCGCAAGGCGCGTTGGCCAAGGCCGGGGCGGGCAATGCCGGGTTTGATTACACCAAGATCGGAGCCAACGGTGAAAAGCTGCCCGCCAATGCCACGGTCTGGAACTGCGTGCTGGACAACCATACCGGCCTGATGTGGGAAGTGAAAACCGCCGACGGCGGCCTGCGCGACTGGCGGCACCGTTATACCTGGTACAACCCGGATGCGGCGGTCAACGGCGGCAACGCCGGTTATCAGGATGCGCATGACCTGAATGCCGAAGTGGCGGCGGGCAGCACCTGCGGCAACACGCTGACGCAGTGCAACACGCGGGCATTTGCCGCCAAGGTGAACGAAACCGGCTTGTGCGGGCATAAGGACTGGCAGGTGCCGGATCAGGACCAGTTGTTGAGCCTGCCGGATTACGGACGTTCCCAACCCGCGATTGACACCGCGTATTTCCCGAATACGGCGTATTCCTGTGATGACGGGTATTGCGGGGCTTACTGGTCGTCGTCGTCCGTTGCGGGCTACGGTGGCTATGCGTGGGATGTGCCCTTCGGCTACGGCGACGGCTACTACGACAGTAAGTACCTTGACCATTATGTCCGTTTGGTTCGCGCCCGTCAGTAATTGGCATTTTGGCCTCGGTGGTCACGGGAGTTGATGCATGAGCTATGAAGCCCCGCCCATTTTGCGGCTGGCCGAGCGCTTGCTGGTGGAGGTCGAAGAGGCGGTGCGCCGTTTTCCCCGCTATCACAAATACCTGCTGGGCCAGGAACTGCGCACGCAGGCTATGCGCATTGCGCGGCTGAGCCACCGCGCCTGGCACGACAAGGCCGGGCAGGGCGACTGGCTGAAGCAACTGGTGTGGGCGGTGGACGATTTGAAGATCAGCCTGCAATTGGGCATGCGGATCAAGGCCTTCAGCAGCTTTCACCAGTTTGAGCAACTGGCGCTGCTGACCGGCGAACTGGGCAAACAGAGCGGGGGGTGGTACAGGCAATATCTGAAAGGACAGCAGGCGGCTGCCGTGGTGCAGCCGTCGTGAGCCAACACACTGAGTACCCGTGCGGCCCGGAAGCTGCGGGCGCAGCCATCACAAAACCGCCCTACCCTGGGGGATGGGCGGAAGCGTGTCAACAGCGCGGGGGAGCGTCGTCGTCCGTTGCGGGCAACGGTGACAATGCATGGAATGTGAACTTCAACAACGGCAACGACAACAACGACAATAAGAACAATGACAATTATGTCCGTTTGGTTCGCGCCCGTGAGTGTGTGGATGTTGCACCCGTCAGCTACCGGGCGCTTTATGCGGCCTGGACGCGCGCCCGGCGACGCAAGAAGCCCAGCGTTAACCAGGGCCGTTTTGAAGCCTTCTGGCTGGACCGGCTGACGGAACTGAAAAAGGCCATGAATACGGGACAATGGCAGCCACACCCCTCGGTTTGCTTCGTGGCGCATCGTCCCAAGGCGCGGGAAATTCACGCCCCCGATTTTTCTGACCGGGTGGTGCATCATTGGCTGGTGCCCCGGCTGGAGGCCGTCTGGGAGCCGCTTTTTATCCATGACAGTTATTCCAACCGCAAAGGCAAGGGCACCCATGCGGCGGTGCGCCGTGTGCAACAATTTGTGCGGCAGGTGCACAGCGGCCACGGTGGCGGCTGGTATTTGCAGTTGGATATTCACAATTTTTTTAACAGCATGCACCGCGCCACGTTGTACGGCCTGCTCAAAAAGCGGCTGATGACCGCTGCCGTCCCTGCCGTTACGCCCTCCTGTGGAACAGGGGGGCTGCCCGCAGGGCCGGGGGGTAACGGCGGTGGGCTGAGCACGGAGTTTGTTGCGGAGGATGTGTCTGGCGGGAGCAACCCCCCGATGCCTGCGCATCGCCCCCCTGCGTTGCAGGAGGGAAGGATTCCTCGTCGGGCCATGACGCCGGAAGGGGCGGTGATGCTTCGTACCGTGCACGCCCTGCTGCGCCGCCCGGCGGCGGCGACGGGCATACATTACCGGGTTGGCCGCGCCGAACGCGAGGCGGTGCCGCCGCACAAGCGGCTGGCCCAGGCCGCGCCGGGCTGCGGGCTGCCCATCGGCAACCTCAGCAGCCAGTTCTTCGCCAATGTCTATCTCAACGAACTGGACCAGTTCGTCAAGCACACGCTCAAGGCCAAACGCTATGTGCGCTATGTGGATGATTTTGTGCTGGTTCACCATGACCGGGCGCAACTGGAGGCCTGGCTGCCGCCCATTGAACAGTTTCTGCAAGACCGGCTGCGCCTGAAACTCAAGGCGGATATCCGGCTGAAGCCGCTGACGGCGGGGCTGGATTTTCTGGGTTACTGGATTTACCCCACGCACACGCTGGTGCGCCCGCGTGTTATTCACCATGCGCGTGAAAAACTGGATGCCTGGCAGCAACGGCATGTGCGGCGCACCGCCAACGGCTGGCGCATCAACGCCGATGCACAACAGCAAGACCGGTTGCGCTCGGTCTGGGCCAGCTATCAGGGCCATTTCCGCCATGCCGACAGCCTGAAACTGCAACGCGCCTTTTACCGCCGTTACGGCTGGCTGATGCAGTTGGCGCCGGAGCATTGCCCGGTGTTTGCCGATGACCCGCCCGCTGTGCTGCCATCGTCGAGTACACGATACAGCGCTGCCAGAGGTAGCCTGCATGAAGCCATGCGGAATGCGGGAACCGGCCTCTGTACTGATGACAGCCCCTGTGTTGTCACACAGGCTACAACTTCTCTTTTGATGTTCAACCCTCTCTTTCGTTAACGGATATAAGGAAATCCCCATGAAAACGCTAATCCCGCTGTTGCTGACCCTGACCGCCACCGGCGCGGCCGTGGCGCAAACCTGCCCCGCCAATGTCAAACGCACCGCCCCCGACAGCCGTTACGAACTGCAAAACAGCGGCGCGGAAGTGTGGGACAAGCAGACCGACCTGATCTGGCAACGGTGCAGCCTGGGCCAAAGCTGGGACGGCAGCACCTGCACCGGGGCGGCCACACGCCACACCTGGCAGCAGGCGCTGGAGGCGGCCAAGGCGGCGGGCGGCGGCTGGGCATTGCCGAACAAGCGCGAGTTGAGCAGTCTGGTGGAGCGGGGCTGTTATAACCCGGCCATCAATAACATGGCCTTCCCCAATACGCCGTCAAGCTGGTACTGGTCGTCGTCGTCCGTTGCGGGCGGCGGTGGCAGTGCGT
>CAZPZK010000211.1:0-4842 GCA_964591095.1 uncultured Moraxellaceae bacterium
AAACAACTGGCACGGATCGACGCGCACATCATCGACAACTCGCGGCGCATCGTCGATGACGCCATCAGGAAAGGGGGTGACAGGGGTCGGATCGACTTCGTCACCGAGGTGGCGACCCTGGTTCCGATGAACAACATCTGCGACATGGTGGGCATCCCCGAGGAGCACCGCCGGACCATCGCCTACGAGTCCCAATTCCCCGACGGTTGGCGCGATCCCCGTCTCCTGCAGGGCGCCGAGCCGCTGGCCCGGGTGGCGCAGGCCATCATGACGGTCCACGCCATCGCCGCCGAACTGGTCGAGGCCCGGCGACGCAAGCCGGAGGACGACCTCGTCACCGCGCTGGTGCAGGCCGAGGTGGACGGAGAGCGGCTCACCGATGAGGAGATCTCCTCCATCTTCTTCCTCTTGATCATCGCGGGCAACGACACCACCCGGCAGTCCACCTCGCACGGCATGAAGGCGCTCACCGATTTTCCCGAGCAGCGAGCCTGGCTGATGGCGGACCTGGACGGCCGGATGCCGACGGCGGTCGAGGAGATCGTCCGCTGGGCCACGCCGATCATGACGTTCCGCCGCACCGCCGCCCATGACACCGAACTGGGCGGCCAGCACATCACCGAAGGTGACAAGGTGATCATGTTCTACTCGTCGGCGAACATGGACACCGAGGTCTTCGATCATCCTGAGCGTCTTGATCTTTCGCGGTCGCCGAACAAGCACATCGCATTCGGCGGCGGAGGAATCCATCACTGCCTGGGCGCCCAGCTCGCCCGACGGCAGTTGGCGGCGACGTTCCACGAACTGTTGACCCGGTTGCCCGACATCCACACGGTTGGAGAGCCGGAACTGGGCAACGGCAACTTCTTTCACACCGTCATGTCCATGCGTGCCGAGTTCACCCCGGAGAAGCGATGAGAGTCGTCGTCGACCGCACCAAGTGCTCCTCGATCGGCCTGTGTGAGGCCACCGCCCCCGACATCTTCGAGATCGGTCCCGACGGTGTCATGAACATCCTGATCGAGGACATCAGCGCAGACCGGCGCGCGGATGTCGAGCAGGCCTGCGAGAACTGTCCGACGCAGGCGCTGAGCATCGTCGAGAACTGATCCGTGGCCGCCGCCGCGGGTGTACTGTCCCGGGCGTGCGCGCAGAATTCCTTCGCTTAGTTGCCCCGCTTGCGGCGGTGACCGTTGTCGCGGTGGGGCTTTCGACGGCGATCGCCGGGGCGGACGGGCCGGCCGGCGCGGTCGAGGGCCCCGCTGACATCGCCGTCGCGGTCGGCACCGGGGTGTTCATCGACGGGCTGGTGGGGTTCCGGGCCACCGGCCCCACCAACGAGGAGGCCTCGGCGCGGGTGATCGCACAATGCCAGAGCGCGGGTGGTCAGGACTGCACCAGTGATGAGGTGACCAACGACAATCTGTGCATCGTCTCGGTGGCCGATGCCGGCAACGAGGTCGTCGCCGGTGGTGCCGGGGCGACGGTCGAGGCCGCTCGTGCCGACGCATTCCAGCGAGCCGCGGCCAACGGAACGCCGCTGGGATCGACCGCCGCGATCGTCATCTCGGATTGCCACTGATGGGCGGGGTGATGTTCGGACGAACGGTAAGCCCGGCGCTGATGCTGGTGAGCCTGGTCGTGCTCGCGGGCGTATTCGCGCCCACCGCCGGCGCGCTGCCGAGTTGCCAGGACGCGGGCACGACGTCGACCTGCCGCACCAACGGCAGCGTGTCCATCAAGGCGCGTCCCGGCACGGTGGCGGCACCGGCCAATCAGCCCGGGATTCGGTGGGGTGGCGGCTCCGGCTTGTCGCTGACCTTCGGCCGTTAACGACGGTCGTATGTCCGGGGGCGGCTTGGCCGAGCACTGGGATGAGGCCTACGCGCAGGGGGAGGCGACGCGCAGCTGGTTCGCCACCGAGCCGGTGCTGTCGCTGCGGATGCTCGACGCCGCCGGGGTTTCCCCCGACGCGAGTGTCGTCGACGTTGGTGGCGGAACCTCGCGCCTGGTCGACAGCCTGCTGGCGCGTGGTCACCACGATGTGACCGTGGTGGACGTTTCTGATGTGGCCCTTGGAATCGCCAAGCGGCGCCTCGGGTGCGATGCGGCGCGGGTGCACTGGGTCCATGCCGACGCCCGCACCTGGTCGCCCGGCCGGACGTTCGACGTTTGGCACGACCGTGCGGTGATGCACTTCCTGACGTCGGCCGCCGATCTGCAGCGTTATCTGCACACGCTGAACACCGCCACGGGGCCGGGCGCGGTCGCGGTCTTCGGGTGCTTCGCCCCCGAGGGGCCCACGCACTGCTCCGGTCTGCCCGTCATGCGCCGGGACGCCGAAGATTTGGCCGAGGTACTCGGCCCACAGTGGTCGCTGGTCACCGCCGACCGGGAGTTGCATGCCACGCCAGGCGGCGCCGAGCAGCCCTTCACCTGGGCGGCATTTGTGCGGTCAGGTGCAGCAGTCGGGGTCCAGGGCGGCGCATAGCGCCTGCAGCGCCTCGGGCCGAATGCGATGAAAGACGTTCATGCCACGACGTTCGGACGACACCAGGCCGGCCTTGCGGAGTTGGGTGAGGTGGTGGCTCATCGTCGACTCGGTCAGCTTGAGCACCGCGGCCAACTCGCCCGAGGTCTCCTCGCCCGCGACCGAGCCGAACAGGTAGGACACGATCTTGACCCGGGCCGGATCGGCGAGGGCCTTGAGCCGCAGCGCGATGTGCAGGGCGTCGTCGTCGCTCATCGGACCGGCGGCGACGGGTGCGCAGCACACCGGCGCGGTGGTGTCGATGACGGGCAGCGCTTTGGGCATGGAACCATTATGCACCAAGCATTGACATATATCGAAAAGGTTGGCATGCTGGCGAGCATCGATAGTTCGACATATATCGCAGACCCTCGGAGGTGGCCCCCATGTCCCGCGTGCAATTGGCTCTCAACGTCGACGACCTCGACGCCGCAATCGCGTTCTACTCCAAACTGTTCGGCGTCCAGCCGGCCAAGGTGAGGCCCGGCTACGCCAACTTCGCGGTCGCCGAGCCTCCACTGAAACTGGTGTTGCTGGAGAATCCCGGCCAGGGTGGCACGCTGAACCACCTCGGGGTGGAGGTGGAGTCCAGCGAGCGGGTCCACGGTGAGATCGCCCGACTGGCCGGCGCGGGATTGTTCACCGAGGAGGAGATGGGCAGCACCTGTTGCTTCGCCAAACAGGACAAGGTGTGGGTCACCGGACCCGGCGGCGAACGCTGGGAGGTGTACACCGTGCTGGCCGATTCGGAGACGTTCTTCGAACCGATCCCGGTCGAGTCGGTGGCCAGTGCCCAGGGCGGGTGTTGTGGATCGTGAGGGACGCGGTCGGTGTCGAGGTGCCCTCGGTATGGACGCCGCAGGATTTTCCCGACCGGGCGCTGTGGTCCTTCGAGCTGTCTGACTCTGATCGCACCGCCCTGGCCGCGTACGGCCGGGGCGGTGAATACGCTGAACTGGCACAATATTTCGGCACCGCCGCCGACCGGTGGGTCGAACTGCTCACTGTGGGATCCGGATTCGTGCGGTTACGGCGGTTTCCCATCGACGGGCTGACTGATGCCCAGATCGAGCGCGCCTACCTCGGTCTCGGCCGACTGCTCGGCGAGCCCGTCGGGCAGGACCGCGACGCCAACGTGCTCACCCACATCCGGGATGAGCGGCTGCCACCCGCGCCGGGAGTGCGGAAGTACCGCACCAACGAACGCCAGGACTTTCATAGCGACGGCGCCGATATCGTCGGCCTGCTGTGCCTGCACCCGGCCAGGACCGGCGGCGAATCCCGGATCGCCAGCGCCCACGCCATCTACAACGAGATGCTGCGCCGCGCGCCACATCTCGTCGATGTGATGTATCAGCCGATGCCCTGGGATCGCAACGACGAACAGGGCGCAGGGGAGCCGCCGTTCTTCGAGCTGCCACCCATCATCGATATCGACGGGCTGCCGAGGCTGTTCTTCATCGCCTGGTACATCCGCGACTCCCAACGCCACCCCGAGGCGCCACGGCTCACCGACGAGCAACGAGCCGCCCTGGATCTCGCTGAGGCCATCGCCAACGACCCGGCCTTCCACATCGCCATGCAGTTCGAACCGGGCGACGTCCAACTGCTCAACAACACCACGGTGCTGCACTCGCGAGAGGCCTATACCGATGACGGAGATCCGGCGCGGCGACGCCATCTGCTGCGGCTGTGGCTGAAGACACCCACCGCTAGCACGCACGAACTGCTGCGCGGCGGTGTCCCTCGGCAGGCGGGAGCACCGGCATGACGGAATCCGAGGTCGACGCCCCGGTCGCCGCGCGGCTTTCCACCCTCGACCGGCTGCTGCCGGTGTGGATCGGCGCGGCCATGGGCCTGGGCCTGCTGCTGGGCCGGCTGATCCCCGGGCTGGGCAACGCGATCAGCGCGGTTCAGTTCGACGGAGTCTCGCTGCCCATCGCCATCGGATTGCTGGTGATGATGTACCCGGTGCTGGCCAAGGTGCGCTACGACCGCCTGGACACCGTCACCCGTGACCGCAAGCTGCTGTTGGCGGCGCTGTTCCTGGTGTGGGTGGTCGGCCCCGCGCTGATGTTCACCCTCGCCTGGCTGTTCCTGCCGGACCTGCCGGAGTACCGCACCGGCATCATCATCGTCGGGCTCGCACCGTGCATCGCGATGGTGATCATCTGGAACGACCTCGCGCGCGGCGACCGCGAGGCCGCCGCCGTCCTGGTCGCGATCAACTCGGTCATCCAGGTGCTGATCTTCGCCGTGCTCGGCTGGTTCTACCTGTCGGTGCTGCCGGGCTGGCTCGGCATGAACCAGAC
>CAZPZK010000211.1:4852-5728 GCA_964591095.1 uncultured Moraxellaceae bacterium
CTTCCTAGGCATCCCGTTGGTGGCCGGCTATCTGACCCGACGCTACGGCGAAAAGGCCCGGGGCAGAACATGGTACGAATCGACGTTCCTACCCAGGATCGGGCCGTGGGCGTTGTACGGACTGCTGTTCACCATCGTCATCCTGTTCGCCCTGCAGGGCGAACAGATCGCCTCCCGGCCACTGGACGTGGTGCGGATAGCGCTGCCGTTGCTGGCCTACTTCGCCATCATGTGGACCAGTGGCTTCCTCGTCGGTGGCGCGCTGAGGCTGGGCTATCCGCGCACCACCACCCTCGCGTTCACCTCGGCGGGCAACAACTTCGAACTCGCCATCGCGGTCGCGATCGCCACCTTCGGGGCGACATCCGGTCAGGCGCTGGCCGGCGTGGTCGGACCGCTGATCGAAGTGCCGGTCCTCGTCGGCCTGGTGTACGTGTCGCTGGCCTTGAGGAGGTTCTTCCGATGACCCCGAGCGTGTTGTTCGTCTGTGTGCACAACGCCGGTCGCTCCCAGATGGCCGCGGGTCTGCTTCAGCATCTGGCCGGTGATCGCATCGAAGTCCGTTCGGCCGGAACACAACCCGCCGACCAGATCAACCCGGCAGCGGTCGCGGCGATGGCCGAGATCGGGATCGATATCACCGCGGCCACACCGAAGGTGCTCACCGGGGAGGCGGTGGAATCCAGCGACGTGGTCATCACCATGGGCTGCGGCGACACCTGCACGTTCTACCCGGGAAAGCGATACGAGGACTGGGTGCTCGACGACCCCGCCGGGCAGGGGGTCGACGCCGTCCGACCCATCCGCGACGAGATCAGGACACGCGTCCGCGAGCTGATCGCCTCGCTGATCCCCGCCACCGACGGCGACGCCCCC
>CAZPZK010000212.1:0-233 GCA_964591095.1 uncultured Moraxellaceae bacterium
ATTTGCTGCCGATGTTGACCTTCATGTCGGCGCTGTAAGGCTGGCAGGGTTTGCCCTTGAGGTGGACATTGAAGGCGGTGTGGATATTGCCCGCGATGCGGTTGTGATTGGCGCTGGCCCCGGACATGGCGTAGATGCCGCCGTCGATGTATTCGCTTTTGGTGTCGGCGGTTTCCTCACCGGCCAGGTAGTCTTCCGGGCTGATGAAGGCGATTTGGCTGGCGGTGGGCATG
>CAZPZK010000212.1:270-5715 GCA_964591095.1 uncultured Moraxellaceae bacterium
CGCAAACTACGATACCTGATTTGGCGCGGGATTTCGCCGGACGCACGCATCGATCAAGCAGATATCCGCGACCGGCGAGTGACGTTGGCAGGTTGTCAACGAAGCCACTTCATGATCTTGCCCAGTAAGCGCTGTTTCCCCGCCGGTACATGTTCCAACTTCGTACTGCCACATTTCCGGCACTGCCGTGGCAAATTCACCACATCACTCGGCTGATATGTCGTGCAATTCCAACCGCACTCCCGGCAAGTCGTCTTCATCCAACCCATCGGCATTACCATATCCATTCTCCGGTCACTAAGTAAGCGCCCGACTCCGTTGAGTCGGAGGCGCGGCACTTTGCGCATGTACTTGATGGTGAATCGGACATATTCATGGGGACTATAAGCAGGTTGTTTGTGGCTGGACAAGGCGGCTGAAGGTGGAGTGCGTCTTAAACTGACGCATTGTAATGTTCATCTTGATTTATCATGCCAAGCCCGGTTGCAACCACAGGGTATGAGCTGGAAAATGCTTGAACCGATAGCGTCAGATTTCCACCCATGTTCCCATGACAACCCTCACCCCCCAACAACAAGCCGGCCTTGACGCCGAACAACGCGTCCTCGCCGCCCTGCGCCGCCTGCCAGCCCCCTGGCAGACCTTCCACGCCGTCGAATGGCGGCTGCCCGGCGACCACGGCGAACGCATCGGCGAAGCCGACATCATCGTCTTCCACCCGCAACACGGCCTGATTGTGCTGGAAGTCAAAAGCGGTCAGCTCTCCCTCCGCAACGGTCAGTGGTATCAGGGTGAGCGCGCCATGCAGAAGTCCCCGTTCGCGCAGGCCCGCCACAATCTCTACGCCCTCAAGGCCAAACTGGAGCAACGGCTGGGCAAAGACAACCTGCAATATGTCGCGCTGACCCACGCCGCCTGGTTTCCCGGTTGTGTCTGGCGCAAGGACACGCCGCTGATGGACGTGCCCTCGGCCGCCTTTGTGCTGGATCGTGAAACCCTGGAGGCTCCCGAACCCGCCTTGCTGCGCCTGCTGCGTGAAGCCGCCCCGGCCGCCCGGCCGTGGCACACCTCCGCCTGCAATGCCGTCAAGGAGCTGCTGGCGGCGGACTGTCAATTGCTGATGCCGATGCGCTGGCGCATTGCCGATGCCGTCGACGAACTGATGCAGGCCACCGAGGACCAGATGCGGGTGTTGCGGCTGTTGCGCGGCCAGAGCCGTTTGCTGGTGCGTGGCGGTGCCGGTTCCGGCAAAACCCTGCTGGCCCTGAATCTGGCGCGCGAGCAGGCCAACGCCGGAAAAACCGTGCTGCTGACTTGTTTCAACCGCTACCTGGCGCAACAACTGGCCGAAGCGCTGGCCGACCGGCCCGGCGTCACGGTGCTGACCTTTCACGACCTGACCGCGCATTGGGCGAGGCAGGCGGGGCTGGCTTATGTCGTTCCGAATGACGCTGCCGCGCAAAGCGCGTTCTATCGCGAAGGCGGCGCCGAATTGCTGATGCAGGCAGCCGAAACCCTCGGTCCGGCCTACGACAGCATCCTGGTGGACGAGGGCGCGGATTTCCCCGCCACCTGGTGGCTGGCCCTGGAAGCGTTGGGCCGCCCCGGCTTCCGCTGGCACTGTTTTTATGACCTCAACCAGCGGCTGTACTGGCATGGCGAAGCGGACTGGCAACCGCCGTTTGCCGCCGATGTCATGGAACTGGACTGCAACTTGCGCAATACCCGGCCGGTGGGCGGGCTGGCGGCGCAACTGGGCCGCTGCGCCGACGCCCGCGAATACCGGGTGGCGGACGGTCCCGCCCCGGTGCGACTCGCCTGCACGGATTTTGAGGACATGGCGCGGCAGTTGCGCAAGCAGTTGCGGGTGCTGACGGTCAATGAGCGCATCGCGCCGGAAAACATTCTGGTGCTGTCGCCCTACAAGCACACCAACGCGCAATCGGTCTGGGCGAAAGGGCTGGATGAAGTCACCGTGTCCGCCGATTGGCGCGCTGAGAAGGGCAAGGTGCGGGTGGGCACCATTCAGGGTTTCAAGGGTCTGGAGGCGGATGTGGTGATTCTGGCGGGTATAACCCCGCAGGCGCTGACGCACCCCGACTGGATGTATGTCGGCGCCAGCCGGGCGCGGGTGTTGCTGGTGATGTTGCACGCCGGAGAGTATGCTCCGGTGTAATTCTCCATCGCTACACCCTGCGCCGTCCGGTGTTGTTGTCCATGGGCCGCCATGGCATGCTTGCGGCTATCATTATGTGTCGCGGGTTTCCGGGGAGCTTGTCATGTCGGTTGCCAAGAACGTCGTGTTGATCAGTGAGGAAGAGTATCTGGCCAGGGAGCTGGCGGCCGAGTTCAGGCATGAGTATGTGGACGGGCGGGTCTATGCGATGGCGGGCGCGCATAGCAATCACAATCGTATTTCAGGCAATGTCTATATCGCACTGGGCGTGCATCTGAAAGGCAAGCCCTGTCAGCCCTATGCCTCGGATATGAAAGTGAGGGTCGGCAGCAAGTATTTCTATCCCGATGTGCTGGTGGACTGTTCGGATACGGACGGTTATTTCACCGAGTCGCCGACGCTGATCGTGGAGGTCTTGTCCCGCTCGACCCGCCGCATGGACGAAACCACCAAACGGATGGCCTACCTGCAAATTCCTTCCCTGCGGGAATATGTGTTGATCGAACAGGATTTCGTGGATATCGAGGTCATTCGCCGCAGTGAGCACTGGCAGTCCCGTCACTATTTCCTGGGCGATGAGGTCACATTCGAGTCAGTGGGGCTGACGGTGCGGGTGGAAGAAATTTACGACCGGGTGAAGAACCGGGATGTGGAAGAATGGCTGCAGGCGAAGGAGCAGGAGGCGGGCTCCGCGCACGGGACGGATAAGCTCTGATCCAGGGCCGGCAACATCCCCGATTGCGGGGTGTTGCCGGATGCCTGCACGGGGATGTTTCACACCCCGTGCCAGAACCGGTTCAACGTCTTCGCCGTCACGCCCGGCACATCCACCATCGGCAGATGCCCCACGCCCTTCAGCTTGCGCACCTGTGCATGCGGGATCAGCTGCTTGAAGCTTTCCACGCAGCTGTGATGCAGTACCTGGTCTTCTTCTCCCCACAGGATCAAGGTCGGTACGGTCGTGGCGGACACGCCCGGCCGCTCGCATTGCAGCGAGTGCGCGATCATGTGGTGGAACAGGTGGCGGTTGACGTGACGGCGCGACACCATCTCCTGCCCCATGGTCGACGCCAGCACCAGCGACAGCGCCGTCTTGTTGCGTTCCAGCACCGTGGTGAACAGCTTGACCACTTCCGGGTAGGTGTTGGGAGCCAATGCGTTCTCGCCCATCAGCAGGCCGCGCTCGAAGGGGGTGCTGCCCTGGCCGCGCACGCCGGCGGCGTTCATCAGCGTCAGGCTGGCCACCACCTCGGGATGACGGGCCGCGACCAGACCGGCGATGCCGCCGCCCATCGAACTGCCTACAAAGTGCGCCTTGCCCGGCAGGATTTGCTTCGCCCAGTCGGCGATGCGGTCGGCCTGATGGTCAAGACCGTAGAATTTTTCATGGCGGAAATGGCTTTCCCCCCAGCCCGGCAGGTCGGGCACCAGCAGGTGGTAGCGCTTGGAGAGGAAGGGCAGCAGCAGCAGCCAGTTTTCCTTGCTGGAGGCGAAACCGTGAAGCAGCACCACCGGCTGGCCGTGCGGATTGCCGCCTTCCAGCCAGACCATGCTCGCTCCGTCGACGTCCATGCGGCACTTGCGCAGGCCGATGACGCGGCCCTGCAGCTCGCGCAGCAGCGGCCAGACCTGACCCCGGGGCCGCCAGCTGCGGACGGCTTCCGGATGGGCCTTCCTGGCTTTGGCGGTGTAGGCGGGGGCCACGTCGTGGACCAGCGCCTTTTCGAGGTGTCTCAGGGCATGCGTCATGTGTCAACCTTGTCATTTATCAATGGCAGGACTGAACATAAACGTGATGAGCGTCCGGTAACAGGTGAATTCAGGACAAGAATTTGTGATTTGGGGACAGGGCCGTGCTTTTACGCCCTCCTACAAAGTAGGGGGCTGCCCGCAGGGCTGGGGGGTAACAACGGTATGCTGAACACGGCGCCCATGCCGGAGAGCGTGTTCGGGCCACTTTCCGCAACCCTGTCACTGCGTGACAATCGAGCCTTCGGGTTGCCCCCCTCAGGCTTCCGGACGGCAAGCAGCAGTGTTGCTTGAAACCCCGTCCTCACCCCCTGTTCCACAGGAGAGAAGGGGGCTTCAACCGTTCGACCACTGGTTCGACAAGGACTCCGCCTGTTTCAACACCAGTTCAATGGCTTCCGGCTGTTTGTCGGGCGGATATTTCCATTTCTGTAGTGTGCGGCGAACCAAAATGCGCAGTTTGGCGCGAACACTCTCCCGAACCTGCCAGTCCACCGTGGTACTGGCTTTGAGTTTTTCCGTAATCTCGACGGCGATTTTCTTCAACACCTCGTCACCCAACTCACGCGCGGCGCTTTCGTTGTTGGCCAAAGCGTCGTAAAACGCGATTTCATCGTGACCCAAACCCAGCGCCGCTTCACGCTCCAGAACCGCTTGGAAATCCTTGGCCATCTGGATGAGTTCTTCAATCACCTGAGCCGTTTCGATGGCACGGTTGTGGTATTTGCGCAAGGTTTCCAGCAGGCGGTCGCCGTACTTCTTTTCCTGCACCACGTTGTTACGGGCGCGTGCCTTGATCTCGTCGCGCAGCAGTTTTTCCAGCAGTTCCACCGCCAGATTGCGGCTTTCCATGTGGCGAATGTCCGCCAGGAATTCATCCGACAGCAGTCCGATGTTCGGCTTGTCCAGTCCTGCCAGCGCAAACACATCGGCTACGCCGTCCGCGATGATGGCGTTGTCCAGAATCTGTTTGAGCGCACTGTTCTTTTCGGCGTCGCTGCGCTTCTTGTCCACGGTCGTGAACTTGGCGATGGCCGCCTTGATGGCCGAGAAGAAGGCAATCTCTTTGCGCAATGCGCCTGCCTCATCCAGCGTGCCACACAGAGAGAAAGCCTTGCTGACGGCCACCATGGTGTCGAGGAAGCGCGTCTTGCCATCCTTCAAGCCCAGGATGTGGTTGGCGGCAGGCACCAATAGCGGGATAGCCTGGGTTTCGAAGCCGCTATAGTCGAAGCCATGCATCAGCCCGCGCACGATATCCATTTTCTCGAACAGCACCGCCAGCGCTTCGGCCGCGTTATGCGTGGGGTCGCCCTTGCCCTTGGCATCGGTGTACGTTTTGAGCGCGGCCTTCAATTCATTGGCAATGCCGATGTAATCGACCACCAGCCCTCCCGGCTTGTTCTTGAACACCCGGTTGACGCGGGCGATGGCCTGCATCAGGTTGTGGCCTTTCATCGGCTTGTCGATGTACATGGTGTGGCAACACGGCGCGTCGAAGCCGGTGAGCCACATGTCAC
>CAZPZK010000213.1:0-5708 GCA_964591095.1 uncultured Moraxellaceae bacterium
TCTTCCAACTGCTGCATCAGGGCACGCACGGTGTTTCCTGCGACTTTATCGCGCCGGTCCATCGCTACCGGCTGCCGGGTGGCGCGCACCACCCGGCGCTGCAGAACCAGCACCGGCTGGCGCTGGCCAACTGCCTGGCGCAGTCCCGGGTTCTGATGCTGGGCGATGCCTGCGTGGACCAGCCGGAAAGCCAGCCCGCCTGGCGGCATTACCGTGGCAACCAGCCATCCAGCACTATCCTGCTGGACGAACTGACGCCCTACTCGCTGGGGGCGCTGATCGCCCTTTACGAACACAAGGTCTACACCATGTCCGTGCTGTGGGACATCAACCCCTTTGACCAATGGGGGGTGGAACTGGGCAAGAAAATCGCCGATACCATGTGCCTGGCGCTGGCCGGCCAGGTACCGGCGCGGCTCGATGCCTCCACCGCCCAGTTGCTGCGGGCCATTCACCGCCTTGGCGAAGAGCCGTCGGCCGGTTGAACGCCGGCCTCCCCCTTTGTTTGCGCTTTCAGGAGACTGTTCATGACCGCCACCCAACGCCTGCCCGCCTTCAAGGCCTATGACATTCGCGGCCGACTGCCTGAACAGCTCAACCCCTTCATGGTTCATTGCATCGGGCGCGCCTATGCCCGGATCATCCGGCCGCAAGGGCCGGTCGCCGTCGGCCGCGACATCCGCGAGTCCAGCCCCGAACTCAGCCGCGCCCTGATCGCGGGTCTTAACGCCGAGGGCGTCGCTGTCGTGGATATCGGCTTGTGCGGCACCGAAATGGTGTACTTCGCGGCCGCCCGGCCCGGCATGGGCGGCGGCATCATGGTGACCGCCAGCCACAACCCGGCCGACTACAACGGACTGAAAATGGTGCGGGCGGAATCGCGGCCGGTCAGCAGCGACACCGGTCTGCAGGCCATCGAAGCCGAGACCCTGGCGCTGATGGCTCAGCTGGATACCCGGGACCTGCCCGCCCCGCAAGCGGGCCTGCTCCGCGAGGAAAACATCCTGGACGCCTACGTCAGCCTGCTGTTGTCGCGGATTGATGTCAGCGCCCTGCGGCCGTTGCATGTGGTGGTCAATGCCGGCAACGGCTGCGCCGGGCCGGTATTTGACGCACTGGCGGCGCGCTTGCCGATCCGCGTCACCCGCATCCACCACGAGCCGGACGGCCGCTTCCCCAACGGCGTGCCCAACCCGATGCTGGCCGAACAGCAGGCCGTCACCCGCGCAGCGGTGCTGGCCGCCGGGGCCGACCTCGGGCTGGCCTGGGACGGGGATTTCGACCGCTGCTTCTTTTTTGACGGCCATGGCGACTTCATTGAAGGCTATTACCTGGTGGGGCTGCTGGCGGAGCAACTGCTGAAGCGCCACCCCGGTGAAGCGGTAGTGCATGACCCCCGCCTGACCTGGAACACCCTGTCCCGCGTCGCCGCCCACGGCGGACGGCCGGTCGTCTCCAAGTGCGGCCACTCCTTCATCAAGGACCGCATGCGCGAAGCCAACGCGGTGTATGGCGGGGAAATGTCCGCCCACCACTACTTCCGTGACTTTTTCTACTGCGACAGCGGCATGCTGCCCTGGTTGCTGGTACTGGAACAGATCAGCGGCGGCGGCCAGTCCCTGGCCGATATTGTCAGGCATTACCAGGCCGAGTTCCCGTGCAGCGGCGAGATCAACTTCACGATCGCCAATGCCCCGGCCGTCCTGGAGCGCCTGCAACAGCACTACGCCCCGCTGGCGATTCACACCGATTACCTGGATGGACTGACCATGGAGTTTGCCGATTGGCGCTTTAACCTGCGCAGTTCCAATACAGAGCCGGTGGTGAGACTGAATATTGAGACTCGCGGAGACCTTGCGCTGCTGGCTGGAAAAACCGCCGAACTGACCGCCATGATCCGGGGCTGAGGGGATGGACACCTTGGCGCGGATGCTGGTGCTGGGCAAGCGCGGCGGAATATTGCACTGGTTTGAAGATGTGCTGGCGGGCGCTGATGGTCAGGCATTCGGTTTCCCTTTGAATCATCACGATTTTATGACCCGCATGGCGGGCCACCTGATGGGGAAGCGACACCCGAAGGTGCGCCAGCGCGTTCAGCAGGGGCTGGTTGAAACCCTGCATCGACTTCAACCTGAACTTGTCCTGATTGTGGATTGTTTTTACCTTGAACCGGATATCGACCTTATATTGAAGGAATATGGCGCACCCGTCATTCAGTGGATTGGAGATCGCTTTGAGGATGCCTTGGCCCGTAACACCTGCGTCCGCCAATTCTGCTTTACCGACAGCGGTCTGATGGAGTCCGCCCGGAAGCTCGGTTTGCCAGGAGTACGCTACCTTCCTCTGGCGGCGAATGCACCTGTTAACCCCCTGCCCGCCTGGGAAGACCGCCGGAGCGAAGTGCTGTTTATCGGCGCCCCTTCCGCCAACCGCATCAAGCTGCTGCAATCCTTGCAGATGCCGCTTCGGATTATCGGCCCGCGCTGGCCCCGGCTCGACAACCCTCTGATTCAGGTCAGCGCCCGGCGGGTATCCGTTGAGAAAGCTCGGCAGCTTTATCTGGAACACAAGTTTGTGCTGAATGTCATCAACACCAACAACATCATTTCCGGTCTGCCGGCACGATGCTTTGACGCCACGGCGCATGGCGCTTGCCTGCTGACGGACAATGTGGCTGATCTGGCGCGAAATTTTGAACCGGGCCGGGAAGTGCTGGCTTATGACAATGCAGAGCATCTTGCCACCCGCTTACAGGAGATAAGCGATGCAAAGGCAGCAGCCATGGCGTATGCGGGGCAACAACGCAGCCTGCATCAGCACTTGTTCGCACACCGTTTGGCCACCCTCAGCACTCAACCCTGACAACTCCGAGAACCTGTCATGTTGTTCAACTCTTATGAGTTCCTGTTTGTCTTCTTGCCACTGGCTCTGGCCATTTTCTACTTGGCCCGGCGGATAGGCAACATGGCGGTTGTAATTAGCCTTGCCTTGTCGTCTGTAGTGTTCTATGCCGTGTGGGATGTGTGGAACCTACCCATTCTCGCCACCTCAATCCTGGGCAACTATCTGGCCGGGACGGCCATCCGGCGGCAGGTGCAGTCCGGCCATGATCGAAACGCTGGGCGGCTGTTGAGTGGGGCCGTGATCGCCAATCTGAGCGCACTTGCTTATTACAAATACACTGGTTTTTTTCTGGGTGCACTGTCAGACCTGCTTATCAACGCACCGTTAAAAATTCCGGCAATTATATTGCCCTTGGGTATATCCTTTTTTTCCTTTACCCAGATTGCCTATCTGGTAGATGTGCGCCGGGCTAAAGTCACAGAAAGCAGTCTGGCGAATTACCTGTTGTTCGTGACCTATTTTCCACACCTGATTGCCGGCCCCATTTTGCATCATGCCCAGATGATGCCGCAGTTCCGCGCCCGTCGCAGCCTTGACGAACTGGTTCAGGGCAGCGCGGCCGGCCTCACCTTGTTTACCATTGGCCTAGCCAAAAAAGTGCTACTGGCTGACACCATTGCGGGCTATGCCACCCCCTACTTCACGGCCGCCGCCGCCGGGCATCTTCTGTCAGCACAGCAAGCCTGGACAGGTGCGCTGGCTTACTCGCTCCAGCTTTATTTTGACTTTTCCGGCTATTGCGACATGGCTCTTGGCCTGTCCTTAATGTTTGGCATTCGTCTGCCGGTCAATTTTGATTCTCCCTACAAATCCACCAGCATTATTGAGTTCTGGCGGCGCTGGCACATGACGCTCTCGGCCTTCCTCCGCGATTACCTTTACATCAGCTTGGGCGGCAATCGCAAAGGTGAAGCTCGGCGTTATGCCAACCTGATTACCACGATGTTGCTGGGCGGGCTTTGGCATGGCGCGGGCTGGACCTTTGTCATCTGGGGCGCCATACACGGTGGTTTTTTAGCGCTGAATCACCTGTGGCGTGCGCATGTTCATCCGCTGGCAGGGCACCTGATTCTCAGCCGGAGCTATACGGTTGTGGCATGGGGAGTGACCTTTCTGATTGTAGTGCATGCCTGGGTTTTTTTCCGGGCAAACTCGCTGGATACGGCGCTGAATTTCCTGAGCGCCATGTACGGCCAAGGTAGCGGATTGCCGTCTACCGACCTTCCTAAACCAAACCGGGCGTTGCCTTATATTATCCTGCCGCTGCTGGGCTGTATTTTGCTTAACAACTCACAACAGATCATGGGCTATAGCCCCGACCCCAAAGCTCCTGCCCCGGCGCGTACCGGCATTCTTTGGACGCCCAATCTTCGCTGGGCGTTGTTTACTGTGTTGCTGCTGGTTTGGTCGCTGCTGTCCCTGGACAAGGTCAGCGAATTCCTCTACTTCCAGTTTTAAGGCATGCCATGAAACCCGGTCACTACCTGAAACTAACCTTGCTGCTCACGCTGACACTGCTGGCCGCAGCGGCTGCACTGGTGTGCTACAACCAGCCCTATTCCGGCGACATGACCCGGGTCAGCACACAGATTGAACGCGAGTTCGGATGGAACAGCAACCAATCGGTCATTACCCCGCTGGCTGATACGCCCCACGCCAACGTGTTGGTTATTGGCGACTCATTTTCCGCCGGGCGCTCGTGGCAAGCTCTGGCGCACCGCGTCACCGGCCTAAGCTTCAGCTTCGTCCACATTGACCAGGCTCCTGTAGAGCGTATGCCACAGTTGATGGCTACACACCAGCCTGACTTCGTGATTTTTGAGCGGGTTGAGCGGATGTTACTACATAGTTTCCCTGACCCGGTTCCGGGCTGCCAACCCCATCCACAGCCCCCCAATGCCAAAACCAAAATCCCTGAGGCAGGCCCTTCCCCTGCATCCCTGCTGACCGGACTGAGCACACACAAGCGGCAAACCCTGCCCGACTCACCACGTATGCTTGCGCAGGCGCTGCACTATCTTAAAATGCACAGGCGCGCCAAGCCTCAGCCAAATGTAGTGCCCGCTAGGCTAACCCGAAGCGACCTGTTCACCAACAGCCGTACCGGTGAAGTCCTGATTCTTACGGAAGACCATCAATTCGACCAAGAAGTCCCCGCCGCCAGCCAATCAGATGTCATCTGCAGCCTGACCACTTGGCTGGCCACCACGCATCGACCAACGCTGCTGGTGCTGATTCCTGACAAAACCACAGCCTATCAAGAATATTTGCCGAGCTTGGTGGCTCTTCGCAAGCGCCCTTCCCTGATTGAGGGCATATATAGCCTGCCGGGTGCCGACGTTTTCAACGCCACCACCGCCCTGCGTGCGCATATCCAAGCAGGCCACCGGGATGTCTACCAACCCAACGACACCCATTTTGGCCCTGAAGGTTTTGCCGTTCTGGCATCCCACATCATTCCCTGGCTGCAAGAACAGCAGCGCCGCCACCCAGTAGCCTCACCCTCCTTGCCAGCCTCCCCTTGAGCATGCCAGCATGAACCAACCTCTGCCCAAAATCAGCATTGTCATGGCCACCTGGAATGGCGCCGCCTTTCTGGAGCAACAACTGGACAGTCTGCTGGCCCAGACCCGGCCTGCCAACGAGATCCTTATTCTGGATGACGGCTCCAGTGACAACACCATCCCCCTGCTGCAAGACTATGCGCAGAGTCACGCCTGCATCCGACTGGTGTTGAATGCAAACAATCTGGGGGTCAACGCCAACTTCAGTCAGGGCTTGCGCCTGAGTCAGGGCGATCTGGT
>CAZPZK010000214.1:0-5674 GCA_964591095.1 uncultured Moraxellaceae bacterium
AGGTGGGCGAGAGCATGTCCTTCAAGGTCAAGGGCAATGCCGACTACTACCTGTATGTCTTCAATATTGACGAGTCCACCGGAGAGTCGGTGGTGCTCATTCCCAACAAGAAGACCAAGACCAACCAGATGAAGAAGAACCAGACCTACACCGTGCCGGGTACGGTGGAGTTCTATTCCGATACCGCCGGCTACGAAAAAGTCGTCTTCGTCGCCTCGCGCGAGAAGATTGATCTGGAAAAGGTGAATTCGGAAGCCCTGGGAGATTTCAGCAAGTCGAAGACCGCCGAGCTGGAAGGGGCCTTTGTCTCCAAGAACATCCGCATCCGCGAGCGCCCGGCGACCGAAACCGGCGGCGCGACGCTGCTGCAGGAAGCCAATGTCAAGGTGCTGTCGATCAAGATTGTTCCCTGACAGCGCCGGTGCGCGGCCGGTCAACCGGGACCGGCCAGGCGCACCGCGCGTCCGGCCGCCTCAGGCTGGGGCGAAGGGATTGATGCCCGGCTGCAGGCCGAGTCTGGCCGGTTCGCTGAGTCCGCGCTCCACCGCCATCTGGTTGACGCGGTCGCGAATGCCGCGCTTGATGGCGGTATAGGTGGCTCGGTCCTTGGTCGCCAGTTGCATGGCCCGTTCCTGAGCCAGCAGGGGCAGGTCATCCATCGATACGGCGGCATCCACCACGCCGCGCGCGGCGCACTGTTCTCCCCCCCAGGCATCGGCGGTCACCGACAGTTCAAACATCGCCTGGGCATTGGGCAGCAGGCGCACCACCTCCATCATCACCGGCGTGAACGGCAGCTTGATCTTGACCTCCGTGTAGCAGAAACGGCCGCGATCGGCGCGCATCAAGCGGAAATCACAGGCCGCGGCCAGAATGGCGCCACCCGCGTAGCAATTGCCGTTGATCTCGGCAATCGTCGGCAGGTTCAGGGTCGCCACGCGCAGGAAGAGTTCATCAAAACGGTGCAGGAAGCGCTCCACCTCCGCGCGCGGTTGCGTCACCACCCAGCCCAGATTGATGCCGGTGCTGAAGGTTTTGGGCGAATTGCTGCCGATGATCAGCGCGGCATTGCCGGCGGACTGGCTGACCAGATCCAGCGCGTCGTTCCAGTCATCCAGCGCGGCATGGCTGAAGGTATTGTCATGGGCGGTGTCGGTCAGCGTCAGGCGGAAGACATCGCCGTCACGGGTCAGGGTCAGGGCATCGCGGGAAAGCAGCATGGTTTATCCTTTGAACAGTTGGGTGAAATAGCCGCCGCCCAGCACCGAGATGCCACCATCCAGCGCCAGGATCTGGCCGGTCATGTAGGCAGCGGCGGGGGAGGCGAGAAACAGGGCCAGATCGGCCATCTCGTCGACCGTGGTCCAGCGGGCAACCGGCAGCCCCGCGATCGAGCGGGCCGCCAGTTCTTCGCCCATGATCGTGCCGCCCTTGGTATCGGCGACAAAACCCGGCGAAATGGCATTGACGGTAATGCCTTGCGCACCCCATTCCGCCGCTAGCGTCCGCACCAGTTGCTCGACACCGGCCTTGGCGGCGCAGGCATGGGATTGCATCAGCATCGGATACTGCGCCTGCGGGGCGGAAATCGCCAGCAGACGCGCGCCCGGCGTGCGCAGGTGCCGGTGGGCCGCGCGCCAGCAGTGGAAGGTGCCCAGCAGGTCAATACCGATAACGGCAGCAAAGGCATTGGCGCTCAATGTCGCCGCCGGCGCGGAAAAATTGCCTGCCGCGCCCGCCACGACCAGATCAATCGGCCCGAACTGCTCCGCGACCGCAGCAACCTGCGCATCCAGCGCATCAAATTGACGGACATCGGCCGCACAGGCCATCACCCGGCCGCCATTTAGCGCGCCGATTTCTTCGCGTGCGGCCGCCAGCCGTTCCGGATTACGGGCAACGATCGCAATATTGGCGCCGTGTTCGGCAAAACGCTTGGCAATGCCGAGATTGATGCCGGAACTGCCGCCGGTGATCAGCGCGGTCTGGCCTTGCAGCAGGCCGGGTACAAAAATGCTCATGAAGATAGTGCTCACTACTTTGTCGGACAATTCGACTGTATTAGCATTTTTGCTTGGTTGCCAAGCCGTACCCTCAGATTTTCAGGTCGCGAAAATCCGGTATCAATTCCGCATGCTGCCACCACAGCTGGAACTGCTCGCGATACCGTCGACCGCGCGCCGGGTCCTTGGGCGTCAGCCCGCCTTGCCAGGGGCTGCGGTCCGTGCAACGCAACACGGCGGTATGATCCGCCAGCATCCAGGCAACATCACGGTCAAAATCATCTTCATGCAGCTGGCGGATTTCGATGCGGCTGGAAAGACGGCGCAACAGGGCGACAAGCTTGTGGCCCTCGCGCACGGCCTCGGCGGGATCACCCACCAGAATCCGCGTCACCGCGTGGCGGCTGGAACGGGCAAAGACCGACAGCGCCTCGACAAAGTCCTCGTTGTCAAAACGGGCGGCTTCCAGATCCGGGGTCACCAGCAGGATTTCGCGCCGCGACTGGCCCAGCACGCGCAAGGCCGCCGCGCGCAGGTGATGCAGGGTGGGCAGGGGAATCAGGGTTTCGTGGACCCCCAACTCAAAATCCGGCAGTACCACCGGTTCCGGCGCGGCGGGCGGCGTCCCCGACTCCGGGTCCCAGCCCGGCTGGGGCGCCTTCACGATTTCCAGATGGGCGGGGAGGCCCTCGGTGCTGAAGGCGATCGGGGTATCCAGCTCCGGCTCCTCCGACGTCTCGGTGCTTGTTTCCGTCGCCGGGGCAGCGGCGTCCCCGGCGGCGGACTTGGCGTTCAGCGCGGCAAACAGGGAGCTGCCCGGCGGATTGTTGTTGTCGTCATTCGTCATCGTCATCATCTCCCAGCAGCAGCCAGAACCCTTGCGCCAGTTGCTCGCATAACCAGTCCTGATTATCGGCATCGTCCAGCCACACTTGCAAGCTCTCCCAGTCCAGCTGGCGATGGTCAACCAGGCAGGCGACAAAACGTCCGTCGGGCAGATCTTCGATCGCTTCGCCATTGATGTACAAGTGGTCGGCATGACCGGCTTCGCCGGTATAGAGCATCCGCGAGGCGGGATCGCGGCACAAGCGCGAGCCGCCCCGCAGGGCAGCCATCAATTCTTCGGGGGAAATTTCCTCGCCAACCGGCTCATAGTCACTGTACTTGGCTTCGCTGAGGAAGGGCGCCAGCACTTGCGCCGGACGGGCGTGGTCGCGCAACAGCTCCAGCACCTGCGCCTTGATTGCCTGCAGATGCACCGGATTCAGCCAGCCGGGATGAGGTTGCGGCAGCAGGTCGGGGTCGGCATACAGTGTGTCAGTGCCGGCAGATTCCAGCGCCGCATCGACCAGGCGCTCCAGCACATGGCTGAGGATGGGCGCGCGGAAGCCGAAGGAATAGGTCAGGCAATCATTCTCCGCGACCCCGAAATGAGCGAGACCCGGCGGCACATACAGCAGGTCTCCCGGATTGACAATTTCATCAAACGTGACCTTCATCTCCTGCAGGATGCGCAGCGGCGTGCCGGCCAGACGGGGAGAATGGCTGTTGCATATTTCACCCAGCTGCCAGCGGCGCTGGCCCTGGCCTTGCACCAGAAAGACATCATACTGGTCATAATGCGGCCCCACCGAGCCGCCCTTCGGCGCCGACGAAATCATGATGTCATCGGTGCGCCAGGCGGGAATGAAGCGGAAATGTTCCCAGTAGGCGGCCAGCTCGGGGAAATAGTGGTCCACCGCCTGCACCAGCAGCGTCCAATGTGTTTCCGGCAATTGCCGGTACTGCTTGGGGGTAAACGGCCCCTTGCGCAGTTCCCACGGCGATTTGCCGCCTTTTTCCAGCACCAGCCGGGCTTCGATGCCGTCCTCCTGGGCCAGCTCGAACAGGTCGTCACGATCCACCATCCCCGGCAAATCAGGAAAGGCATTGCGCACCAGCAGGGGTTTCTTTTGCCAGTAGTCGCGCAGGAATTCGCTGGCGGTGAGGCCGCCCAGGTGTGGCAGGGGGTGGGATGCGTGAGTCATGGGGGCTAATGTCCGAGGGAAATTGATCGGGAAAGTATAGCGTGACTTGCATCGATTGCAGTCAACGAGACGAGTTTGGCGGCGCAAAGCACCGAGGTTTTCCCGCCCCCCGAATTGCGGTGTCTTCCCCAACCACCCGCGCATGAACGCATATCCGGAAGGCTGGAAAACGCGGGTCAAGGTGATGGGGGATTACACCGGCAGCCACGGGCTGGTTCTGGCGGATGAAAGTATGATGCTGGCGTTCCTGCCACATGGCAAAGTGCTGCCGGAAGCTGGGAGGGCCGATTGGGAAGCGCAGGTGCGGGCGGTGGAAGCGCAGATGCCGTCGCCGTCATGAAGACCGTGTTCTGCGCACCGCTGTTGACCCCCCGGGCCCTGCGTTGCAGGAGGTTTTCAAGGCGTCAACGGCGATTTACAACCCCCACCCCGGCCAAACCACCCGCAGCGTCTCCCGCAAACAGGCATCAAAGCGCTCCGCCGGCGGGGGCGTGACCTGTTTCGGCAGGGCCGCTTCCATTTGCCCGTACAACCGCAGCAGATACTCGTCCAGATCCGGTTGCGGCGGAATCAGCTCGCTTTCCAACACCCGCGACTTCATCTCCAGCAGTTCATCCACCTGTTCGCGGATATCGCCGCCGGGCAGGAAGGCATCCAGCAAACCCTGAAAGCGCATGGGCGGTTGCGTGCCGTGAGTGGTCACCCAGCGGCAGGCCAGCAGGGCGCGGAACATGTACAGGTACTTCTTCAGCCGCAGGTCGCGGTCTTCCGCCAGCTTGCGGATGTCGTCGCGCGCCATCGACAGGTAATGCTGACAGGACGCCAAGGGCAAAAACGCCTCGTCCACCAACGACAGCAAGGGGGCCATGCCCGCCGCGTCCCGCCGATAAACGATCGGCGAGGACAACCACTCCCGCAGCGCCGGGTTCGACTTGCGCAGCAGGCCCAGCGCCTTCTTGATGTCCCAGCCGCTGATGTCCAGCACGCCGCTGATCGGTTCCTCGATCACGTCGCGCTTGTCGAACACCCGCAGGTAATGCGCCGGATCATGCGCGTAGATGAAGCGCACATCGTAGTCGCTGTCGGGCGAGGGAAAGCCCCAGGCCCGGCTGCCGGACTCGCAGGCCCACAGGATCTTCACTCCGTGTTCCCGCTCAATCCGGCTCAGGTTGTCCTGGATCAGGACGTCCATCAGACCGCCTTGGCCTGGGCCACGGCGTTGCCGATGTAACCACCCGGCGTCAGGTCACGCAGTTCGGCGCGGGCGCTTTCTGGCAGCACCGCCAGTTCGTCGCTGGCGATGAAGGCCTGAATGTCGGCTGCGGTAATCACCTTGCCGCGCGTGAAGGCCTTCAGCTTTTCATACGGTTCGGCAATGCCGTAACGGCGCATCACGGTCTGGATCGGTTCGGCCAGCACTTCCCAGGCGTTGTCCAGGTCCTCGGCGATGCGGGCGGCGTTCACTTCCAGCTTGCCGATGCCCTTCAGCGCGGCTTCGTAGGCGATCAGACTGTGCGCCAGGCCCACGCCCAGGTTGCGCAGCACGGTGGAGTCGGTCAGGTCACGCTGCCAGCGCGAGATCGGCAGCTTTTCACCCAGATGGGCGAGGATGGCGTTGGCCAGACCGAGGTTGCCTTCGGAGTT
>CAZPZK010000215.1:0-5674 GCA_964591095.1 uncultured Moraxellaceae bacterium
TTATGGCCGTCGCCGAGCGCGTGCAGCGCTGGCATTCGCAGGGTCACGACATCGTCGTGGTGGTCTCCGCGATGAGCGGCGAAACCAACCGTCTGATCGGTCTGGCCAAGGCCATCACCCCCGATCCCGATCCCCGCGAACTGGACCAGATGGTCTCCACCGGCGAGCAAGTCACTATCGCCCTGCTGGCGATGGCCCTGCAACAGCGCGGTCTGGGCGCAAAATCCCTGACCGGCGCACAGGTGGCCATTCGCACCGACAGCGCCTTCACCAAGGCCCGCATCGAATCCATTGACGACACGCTGATGCGCGCCGAACTGGCCAAGCGCAACGTTATCATTGTCGCCGGTTTCCAGGGTGTTGACTCCGATGGCAACATCACCACGCTGGGACGTGGTGGCTCCGACACTACCGGCGTCGCCCTCGCTGCCGCCCTCAAGGCGGACGAATGCCAGATTTATACCGATGTCGACGGCGTCTACACCACCGACCCGCGCGTGGTGCCGCAAGCCCGCCGCATGGACAAGATCACCTTCGAGGAAATGCTGGAAATGGCGTCCCTCGGCTCCAAGGTGCTGCAAATCCGCTCGGTCGAATTCGCCGGCAAATACCAGGTTCCCCTGCGCGTGCTTTCCAGCTTCGGCGAAGGTGAAGGCACCCTCATTACCACTGAATCCGAGGACACTATGGAACAACCCGTCATCTCCGGCATCGCCTTCAACCGCGACGAAGCCAAACTGACCGTGCGCGGCGTGCCCGACCTGCCCGGCATCGCTTACCGCATCCTGGGCCCCATTGGCGACGCCAACATTGAAGTGGACATGATTGTCCAGAACGTGGCCGCTGATAAAACCACCGACTTCACCTTTACTGTCGCCCGCGGCGAGATGAAGAAGGCGCTGGGCGTGCTGGAAGCCGTGGCCAAGGACATCGGCGCGCGCGAAGTCAGCTCCGATGACAAGATCTGCAAGGTGTCGATGGTCGGTGTGGGCATGCGCTCGCATGCCGGCGTCGCCAGCCGGATGTTTGGCGTGCTGGCCAAGGAAAACATCAACATCCAGATGATTTCCACCTCCGAAATCAAGATCTCGGTCGTGGTCGAAGAGAAGTATCTGGAACTGGCGGTGCGCGCCCTGCACACCGCATTCGGCCTGGATGCCCCGGCCAAAGCCTGATCGCCGTTAAAACAAGCGGATTTGCCGGTTATTCGTCCGGCAAATCCGCTGTTACCCCGTTTATCTTTTATCCACCTTCAGTCATACTCCCATGACCTGTCGTTTGTCGGGATAAAAAAACTCAAGGAGTCTGTTCCATGTTGATTCTTACGCGTCGTGTCGGCGAAACCCTGATGATTGGTGATGAAGTCAGTGTGACTGTCCTGGGTGTCAAGGGCAACCAGGTTCGCATTGGCGTGAACGCCCCGAAGGATGTGGCGGTTCATCGTGAAGAGATCTACCAGCGCATCCAGCGCGAAAAGGTCATCAGCCAGCACCAGGACATGGAAGACTGATCCGGTTTTCCGTTTCCGGCTTGTAAAGGAAAATCCGGGACCGCCAATCCATGACGGTTCCGGATAACCTTGCCACTTGTAATCAGAACTTCCTGTTATGCCTTCCTGGCTTTCCGGCAGCGTCTTACATCCTTCATACTTCCTGTCAGCTCCATGTGCTGCTTCAGCTGTGTTTCAATCCTGAAACTTCTGCTATCCCTACCCTTCCATTCAACTCCTGATGGCATCCTGCCCAAGCGCAACCTTCCATGACCGGTCATCCTGACCACACATCCCTGCGCTGTGTGATCATTATCCGGCATATCCCAGCTTTCCAATAGTCGCCAATTCAGCAAATCGTGTAGGAAAAATCCTACAAAAACCTGTCGTTCATGCCTACACGCTATGCAAGCCACATTTTCGCCCTATAATCGCCGTCACGTTACAAAGACCCCGATTGTGGAGAATCCCCATGAGTCATGATCCCGTAGTTATCGTCAATGGCGCCCGCACCCCGATGGGCGGCTTTCAGGGCGCGCTAAGCAGTGTCACCGGCCCGGAACTGGGCGCTGTCGCCATCCGCGAGGCTGTTGCCCGCGCGGGTATCGCTCCCGAAGACGTTCAAGAAGTCGTCATGGGCTGCATTCTCTCCGCCGGCCTGAAGCAGGGTCCGGCGCGCCAGGCCGCACTCAAGGCCGGCCTGCCAACCGCCACCGGATGCACCACCGTCAACAAGCTCTGCGGCTCCGGCATGCGCGCCACCATGTTCATGCACGACATGATTCTGGCAGGCAGTGTCGAGATCGGCGTCTCCGGTGGCATGGAGTCCATGACCAACGCCCCGTACATTCTGCCCAAGGCTCGCGGTGGCTATCGCATGGGTCACGGTGAAATCAAGGACCACATGTTCCTTGATGGCCTGGAAGATGCCGAAACCGGTCGTCTGATGGGCTCCTTCGCCCAGGAAATGGCGGACAAGATGGGTTATACCCGGGAGCAAATGGATAATTTCGCCATTACATCGCTGCAACGCGCCCAGAAAGCTATCGCGGAAGGCTGGTTCAAGGCCGAAATCGTGGGTGTTCCCGTACAATCCCGCGGTGGCGAAACCCTGGTGACCGTGGATGAACAACCGGGTAACGCCAAACTGGACAAGATTCCGACCCTGAAGCCCGCATTTTCCAAGACCGGAACGATTACCGCCGCCAATGCCAGTTCCATCTCCGATGGTGCCTCGGCGCTGGTACTGATGAAGGAAAGCACCGCCAAGGCGCGTGGCCTGACCCCTTTGGCGCGGATTGTGGCACACAGCACCCAGTCGCAACATCCGAGCGAGTTCACCATCGCTCCAATCGGCGCGCTGACGAACCTGTTCAAGAAGACTGGCTGGACTGCGGAGTCGGTTGATCTGTATGAATTGAACGAAGCCTTTGCGATGGTCACGATGGGTGCCATGGATGCCCACAAGATTCCGCATGACAAGGTTAATATCTACGGTGGCGCCTGCGCGCTGGGGCACCCGGTAGGATCATCCGGCTCGCGCATCATCCTGACCCTGATCCATGCCCTGCGCCAGACCGGCGGCAAGCGCGGTGTCGCCTCGCTGTGCATCGGCGGCGGTGAAGCCACCGCCATGGCCATTGAACTGGTGTAATCGGATGCATCTGGCGGGAAGATGGTAAGCCCGCCAGATTCCAGATCAATGAAACAGCCGCAAGGAGTCGCGGCTGTTTTCTTTCAGTTGCTCCGCTAATCGGGCTAGCGAAACCCCTTTAACGGCGGCAAGTGCCTCCGCCACGGCGGGCAGGTACTCAGGGGAATTGCGGCAATGGCCCCCCCCCCTCCGGAACGAACTGGGAATCATGTCCGGGGCATCGGTTTCAATCACCAGGGTTTCCAGAGGCATGGCCCGCACCACATCATGGAGTCGCTTGGCCTGTCCATAGGTCAGGCTGCCGCCGATACCCAGGCGAAATCCCATCCGGACATAATGACGAGCCTCTTCTATTCCACCCGAGAAGGCGTGAACAATACCCGGCCCCGAGAAACCAACCGATTTCAAGATCCGGAAGACATCGGCATGCGCCTTGCGCACATGCAGGATGACGGGCATATCCCGGTCTTTCGCCAGCCGCAACTGCTCCGTGAAATACTGCTGCTGCTTGCGGTAGACCTCCGGGTCCTTGAGATCCGTGACATAGGTATCCAGCCCGATTTCACCAATGGCGATACACGATCTTGATTGAAGCAAGGCCGCCAGCTGAACCAGATGCTCGAACTGGTGCTCATGGATGTAACAGGGATGCAATCCCGGCGCCGCATACAATCTCGGCAAGTCCGAACCGCCACACACCCTGAACAACCGTTCCCAATGGCGGGCGGCGTATCCCGGAACAACAATGGCCTCTACGCCCGCCTGCACCGCACGAACCAACACTTGCTCACGGTCCGCCTCAAACTCCTCGGCATCAAAGTGACAATGGGTATCAATCCACATGGGAACCACCGCCGGTTTAGTGCAGGAATTCCGGCCTGACAATAGTTACCAACTGATCCCTGGTAATCAGGAACTCCGGTTGGCCCAACGCATAAGGCCCAAGATCATAAGCTTGATACTTCAGGACAACGCCTTTGGCCGTGATGGCAAAATTACCGGTGGTCTGGAAGGGCCAGGCATTGGCAAAATCCGCTTCATCCAGCGCCATCTCCTTGCGCAAGGCGTTATGCCGAATTCGGACCAACCCCCAGAACGCGGCCTCCTTGCCTGGCAACAGGATATCCGCCAAGGTCAGGATGGCATTTCCCCGACTGCGGTCTATGTTGAGGTAACGCGTAACCTCAATGCCGTGCGCTCCTCCGGAATAGGTATAGACATCCAGTTGCAGGGTCAGCAGAGGACCGGACTGATGCAAAATGCGGTTTTGCAGGCCAATATTCCAGGAAGGACCGGTCTTGGGCCAGAATGCGGACTCCAACCCCACCCAGGAGTCCGCCGTCAGCGGCTGCTCCCCCAGCGACACCATGCCCACCAGTGTTCGGACCAGCAGCCCCTGCAGCGCGGGATCAGATAAATTCTGTAAATCGGCCTCGACCCAGGCGCACTCCGGTCCCTTGCAACCTGGTTTCACATGTTTCCAGACTTCTGAAGTCGCCTCCAGCGCCTTCCACTCAGGCGCCTGAGGAGCAACGGCAGACTGAACCGGTGTTGCCGGAGGGGATGGGGGAGCATCGCATCCCAAGAGGGTTGCCGCGAGCAATCCCGGCCACAAGAAACGTTTCACTGCCACTTCTCCAGAAAAAAGGACGCACACGGCGTCCCTTGACTCAATGTTCGCGGGTTGGCCGGAACCGGATGTCCGGATAGCGCTCCTGCATCAGTTGCAGGTTGACCCGGGATGGCGCGAGATAAGTCAGATAACCGCCGCCATCTTCGGATAATTGATCATGCGCCTTCTTCTTGAACTCGGCGAGTTTTTTCTCATCGTCGCAATCGATCCAGCGCACGGTCGCCACGTTGACCGGTTCATAGATGCAGTCCACCTTGTACTCTTCCTTGAGGCGAAAAGCGACCACATCAAACTGCAGCACCCCCACGGCGCCCAGGATCAGGTCATTACTGATGAACGGCATGAAAACCTGGGTTGCCCCCTCTTCCGACAACTCCTTCAAGCCTTTTTGCAACTGCTTGCTTTTCAGGGGATCTTTAAGCCGGACACGACGGAACATTTCCGGGGCGAAGTGGGGAATACCCAGAAAATGCAGATTTTCGCCTTCGGTAAAGGTATCGCCAATCTGAATGGTGCCGTGATTGTGCAGGCCAATGATGTCACCAGGCCACGCCTCCTCCAGATGGGCGCGCTCACCGGCAAGGAAAGTGAGGGCATCCGCAATGCGCACTTCCTTGCCAACCCGTACATGCTGCATTTTCAATCCCTTTTCGTATTTGCCGGAGCAGACACGCAGAAAGGCAATCCGGTCGCGATGCTTAGGGTCCATGTTTGCCTGGATTTTGAAAACAAATCCGCTGAAACCGGTTTCATCCGCCTGGACCACGCGCTCCGAGGCCTTGTGCGGCTTGGGTCGAGGCGCCCAATCCACAAACCCGTTGAGTATATGGTCAACGCCAAAGTTGCCCAGCGCCGTGCCGAAGAATACTGGAGTCAGCTTGCCGGCCAGGAAGTCATC
>CAZPZK010000216.1:0-5672 GCA_964591095.1 uncultured Moraxellaceae bacterium
GGCTGGATGAAAGCCTGCGCCCCACGCTCGCCGACATGCGCGACCGGCTGGACGACCCCGCCATCCACGACGGCGTGCGCGACACCGGCGGCCGGGTCACGCTGGCCATCTTTGACTGCAAGAAACCGGTCATCGGCGCCATCAACGGCGCGGCGGTCGGCATCGGCGCGACGATGACACTGGCGATGGACATCCGCCTGGCCTCGGAAAAAGCGCGCATCGGCTTTGTCTTTGGCAAGATCGGGGTGGTGCCGGAGGCTTGCTCCAGCTGGTTCCTGCCGCGCATCGTCGGCATCCAGCAGGCGCTGGAGTGGGTCTACAGCGGCGACATCCTGGACGCGCAGGAAGCCCTGCGCGGCAAGCTGGTGAAGGCGGTTGTCCCGCCGGAGCAACTGCTGCCGGAAGCCTACGCCCTCGCCCGCAAGTTCATCGACAACCGCTCCCCGGTGGCCATCGCCTTTGCCCGGCAGATGATGTACCGCAACGCCGCCCAGCCGCATCCGGTCGAGGCGCACCGCATCGATTCGCTGGCGATGTTCTACACCAGCCTCGGCGACGGCAAGGAAGGCGTAAGCTCCTTCCTCGAAAAACGCGACCCGCGCTATACCGGCAAGGCCAGCGAGATGCCGCCGGTATACCCGTGGTGGAAGTGAAAACTTCGCCCATGAGCCATCTGCAACAGGTTCTCGCCCTGCGCTCCAGCTTGTGGGCGGACTTTGCCGCCCTGGTTCGTCGGGGCGCCGACTTCCCGCAATTGCGCGAAGTCTTCTACCCCGCCGGCGCGCACGCGCCCGGTCTGGGCCGATGCACAGACGGCCGCTACTGGTTTTACGCCACCCGGCTGCTGGCCAACCCCCAATACCGGCTCCTGGAGGGCGAGGACCTGATCGTGGGGGCGGGCCGCGTGGTTTTTCTGGACACCGACGGCCGCCGCCATGAGTTGGAACCGGACATCCTCGACCTGATCTGGCTGGCGGAAACCCTGGACGAGGCGCAGCCGGAGCCGCTGCCCTGATTTCCTGCTTGCAGAACCCGGCAAAACCCTGACAATAGTCCGACCCGTCCTGCCGGAACACCAACACCATGCCCATGTCCTGGGAACGCCTGCTCAATCCCGCCCGCCTCGGCAGTCGCAAGGCTCACGACGAGACCGCGCGCAGCCCCTTCCACAAGGACTACGACCGCATTGTCTTTTCAGGGGCTTTCCGGCAGCTCAACCGCAAGACGCAGGTCCATCCCTTGTCGCTGCACGACACGGTCCATACCCGGCTCACCCACAGTCTGGAAGTCTCCTGCGTCGGCCGCAGCATGGGCATGCTCGCCGCCGAGAAGATCCGCGACCAGTTGCCCGCCTGGATCAGCCCGGCGGATGTCGGCGCCATTATCCAGGCCGCCTGTCTGGCGCATGATATCGGCAACCCGCCCTTCGGCCATGCCGGGGAATACGCCATCCGCGACTGGTTCCTGCATCCGGCGCAGGCGCCTATGATCGCCTGGCTGCCGCCCGCCCAGGCCGCCGATCTCTGCCAGTTTGAAGGCAACGCCCAGGGCCTGCGCATCCTCACCCAACTCGAATATCACCCCGGCCAGGGCGGCATGCGTCTCACCTATGCCACGCTCGGGGCCTACCTGAAATATCCCTGGTTGTCACAACCGCTGGCGGGCGGGGTCGCCAGTCACAAGCGCGCCAAATTCGGCTGCTACCACACCGAAAAGCACTTGCTGGATACCATCGCCACCCAACTTGGCCTGATCAAGCAGGGGGAGTACCGCTGGTGCAGGCATCCTCTCGCCTACCTGATGGAGGCCGCCGACGACATCTGCTACACCCTGATTGACCTCGAAGACGGCATCACCCTGGGGATGCTGCGCTATGAGGAAGTGGAACCCCTGTTCCTGCAATTGCTGGACGACCTGCCCTCACCGCCGGAACTGCGGCAAGCGGACGTTCCCCTGCCGCAAAAAATCGCCGCGCTGCGCGGCAAGGCCATCGAAAAGCTGGTCAACGCCGTCACCGACGCCTTTGCCGCCCGCCAGGACGAACTGCTGTCGGGAACCCTGGCCGGAAGCCTCCTTGAGCATTGCTCTCCCCCGCTGGCGCAAGGCATTGATACCGCCAAGCAACTGGCGCGGGAGCGGATCTTCAACCACCCGCAAAAGGCCCAACTGGAACTGGCGGCCTATGCCAGCCTGCACTCGCTGCTGGACTCCTTTTCCGAACTGGTCACTTCCTCCTACCGGCAGCTACCGCTTTCCTTCAAGCAGCAGCGTCTGCAGCAGCTACTGGGCGGCCACACCCTGCAGCACCCCGACCTCTATCTGGGACTGATGCACATGCTTGACTATATTGCCGGACTCTCCGACCACCACGCCCTGACCCTGTCCCAAAGCCTGCAGGGCATGCAAAGTGCCGCAAGCGGCTGATTGCACGGTTTTTTCGTGTGATTGGCATTGAGAAAATCCCGGCGGCTTACTAAGATGACCGCATACCCCATAACAACAACCGTTGTCCCGCGAGGCCACCATGGCAAATGTTCTGATCATTGACGATTCCCCCACCGAACAAGTGGGTCTCAGCCAGATGCTGCACCGGCATGGCCATAGCTGCACCTTTGCCAGCACGGGCGCCGCCGGCATCACCGCCGCCAAGTCCGGAAAGCCGGATGTCATCCTGATGGACGTGGTGATGCCTGATACCAATGGCTATCAGGCCACGCGCAAGATCAGCACCGACCCCGAGACCAAGGAGATTCCCATCATCATTGTCAGCACCAAGAACCAGCCGACCGACCGTGTCTGGGGGCTGCGTCAGGGCGCCAAGGAATACCTGACCAAGCCTGTGGACGAAACCGCGCTGATGGCGGCCATCGCCTCAGTCCTGAAATAAGCCGCTGATACCCGCAATACCCTGCCCGCCCGCCGCGTGGGCAGGTTCCATATCTTCCAGCCGCATTCCGCCCAAGGCATAAACGGGAATCCCGGCGTTGCGAGCCAACTCCCCCCAGCGTTGCCAGCCCATCCCTGCCACGCCCGGATGCGAGCGCGTCGCCTTGACCGGTGACAACGTGGCGAAGTCCGCCCCCAGCCGCCATGCTTTTGCCAAATCCTCCGCCCCATGAGCCGAACAAGCCAGAAAATGGCGCGCGTCCAGGCCGGCATCCCGGCGACGCCAGTCCTCCGGCAGGTCGGCCAGCATCCTGGAGGTCAGATGCACGCCTTGCGCGGGGAGGGTTGCCAACAATTCCGGCCGATCATGCAGCATCAGATGGACACCTTCGCCAGCACACAGGGCGGCCACCTCCGCCGCCAAGCGGCCGTATTCCGATGGAGAAAGGCTTTTGGCGCGCAGCAATAGCCACTGACCCGCCTCAAGACGCGGACGAAGCCATGCCGGCAAATCCCCCCCCACCTCCGACGGGTCCGGCGTGATCGCATAATGCAACGGCAAGCCGGCTGCCTTGATAATAGGGGCATTGGCTTCGGGAAAATCGAACTCGGCCAGTTGGCGCACCGGCACCCAACTGACGGGTTGACCCTCGGCGCCATGCGCTTCTCCGGTGAAAGCGGTCACGCGCCAGACTTCCAGCCGCACGGCCTTGTCCGGATAATGGTGTTCCACGGTCAGTAGCGGTCGGTAGAGGCTGGGCGTAATACCCAGTTCCTCCCCCAGCTCCCGAACCAGGGCGTGGTCGGCGCTTTCCCCCTCTTCCACCTTGCCGCCGGGAAATTCCCACAAGCCGCCCTGATGCTTGTGTTCAGGTCGGCGGGCAATCAATACCTCGCCCCGGTCATTATGAATAACCGCTGCTACCACACGAATCATGACAGCCTCCTCCTCGTCAAAATGAAAACTCCCGCCGTAGCGGGAGCCCGTTCAACCTCGGCCGACCGGCTCAGGAGCGATAATCCGCATTGATCTTGACGTAGTCATAGGAAAAATCACAGGTCCATACCGTGTCGGTGGCCTCACCGCGACCCAACACGATGCGAATGGTGATTTCCGGCTGTTTCATGACCGCCGCGCCCAGCTCTTCGCGATAAGTCCTGGCGGCGCCGCCTTGCTCGCAAATGCAGACATCATCGAGATAGACATCAATCAGGCTGACATCCAGTCCCGGTACACCGGATCTGCCAATCGCCGCCAGGATGCGGCCCCAATTGGGGTCGGAAGCAAAGAAGGCTGTCTTGATCAGGGGGGAGTGAGCCACCGCATAGGCCACATCGCAGCACTCCTGGGTGGTGCCGCCCTGTTCCACCTTGACCATGATGAACTTGGTGGCGCCTTCGCCGTCACGCACGATCAACTGCGCCAAGCGCAGGAAAACCCGCTGCAACGCGGCCTGGAAGGCCTCATACAAGGCCCCGCTGCGTGACGTCAGCGGCGCATTGCCCGCCGCGCCGGTCGCCACCAGTACGCAAGCGTCATTGGTGGAGGTATCCCCATCGATGGTGACACGATTGAAGGACATTTCGGTCACTTCGCGCAGCATGGCCTGCAACAGGCCGCGCTCGACAGCGACATCCGTCGCCACAAAGCCAAGCATCGTCGCCATGTTGGGGCGAATCATGCCCGCGCCCTTGGAAATGCCGGTCAAGGTGTAAGTCACGCCATCCACCACGAACTGTTCGGAAGCCCCCTTGGGCAGCGTGTCGGTCGTCATGATGCCCGTAGCCGCGGCTGGCCAGTTATCCTCCTGGAGGGCCGCCAGCGCCCCGGGTAACCCCGCCTCCAGCTTGGCGATCGGCAACTGCTCGCCGATGACGCCGGTGGAAAAAGGCAGTACCGCCTCGGGAGCCACTCCCGCCAATTCACCGAGAGCCGCGCAACTGCGCAGGGCCGCGTCCATGCCGGTGGGGCCGGTTCCGGCGTTGGCGTTGCCGGTATTGATCACCAGATAACGCGTGCGCGCCGCGCCCAGATTGCGGCGCGCCACCTGCACCGGCGCGGCGCAAAAGGCATTGGTCGTGAAAACGGCTGCCGTTTCCGCGCCTTCCGCCAACTCGAAGACCACGAGATCGCGGCGGTTTTTATAGCGGATATAGGCTTCGGTAATCCCGATACGCACGCCTTTTACCGGATGCATGACAGGCATGGACAAATCGCCAACGGCCATAATGTTTCCTCTCCTGGTCTCAATGACAGAAGGCCACCGCCGGCTTGCCGGCGATGGCCCGTTAAAGATGCCACCTAAGTCCCGTCAGGCAATCTGACCGTGACAGTGCTTGAACTTCTTGCCCGAGCCGCAAGGACAGGGATCATTGCGACCGACCCGCGCATTGGCGAGGGGGTTGGCGGCTGTCGGTTCTTCAGCCGGCTCAATCGGCAATTGACCATCCTCATCCGGCAAACCGGCAACATGGGCATGCTCGAAATGCATGTCCATGCTCGCCATTTCGGCGGCTTGCTGGGCCTGCATGGCGGCAATTTCCTCGGCGGTCGGGATCGAAATCATCGCCAGCGACTGCACCACCTCAAAATTGACGGCGCCCAACATCTGCTGGAACAGCTGGAAGGCTTCCTTCTTGTATTCCTGTTCCGGGTTCTTCTGGGCATAGCCGCGCAAGTGGATACCCTGCCGCAGATAATCCATGGCCGCCAGATGCTCCTTCCAGTGGCGATCAAGAATCTGCAACATCAACTGCTTCTCGATGGAAGCGGCAATGTCCTCGCC